>CAZWBZ010000009.1:12405-38662 GCA_964632605.1 uncultured Candidatus Saccharibacteria bacterium | reverse complement strand
CCTGGGCCTCAAGTGGCACATATACAAAAAACCAAGGAATTATTCCTTGGTTTTTTGTATGTATAAATAGTACAATGGTTATGTTAATAAACAATTAGCTTATGCAAAAGAATATTAAATTTATCTACTCGGCTTTAATAATAACTGTTATTGGTACAGGCATGGCTTTTTGTTTACTTTTTTATATTAAGACTGTAGACGCTGATACTCAGGATGTATTAGTGACAACCCAAAAATACAATAATCTTTGGGAAGGTAAATGGGTTCGTCAGGATTCTACTAATTTTGATAATGCTGTTTTAACTATAACTAACGTTACAAATAAAACTTTTGATTTCGAACTACATGCTTTCAATGGAAATCTGGGTAACATTGGTTCTGAAGATGAATCCACAAAAACCAAAGCCGTAATAGATGGGCGCACTGCTACATTTGTATCTAATAATTCAGAATTTAATAATACAAACAATCCTTGTAAATTAGTTTTTACAAGAGAGAAAGAAGGCTGGCTTAGTATCGAAGAATCCGGCTGTGATTATTTCAAAGGTAATGCTGTTTGGTTTGGCGGGGAATATGGCCGCAACCGTTCTATTATAAAATTTACTACAAAGTCTACAAATGTTTTTGTAGATAAGCCAGGGGCGTATCGTGAATTTATGAAATTAGTGGGGGATGATTTAACCAAGTTTGATCAAACAGTGGGTACAGAACAGGATGACCATGATAATATTTTAGACGCTGATTATGGAATATTCTTTATGCCTCACAATGCAATGACTACTAGCGTTATAGCTATTGGTCAAAACAATAAAATTTGGGCAGCACTAAGAGTTTGGGATGACAAAAAAGACAAGGAATTAATTTACTACTATACAAATGTATCTGAATATAAAAATAAAATTCCAGACATTATTGCAAGATGGAATGAAAAAAATTTAGAAGTCGTTTATAAATAAAACAAAAACCAAGGAATTATTCCTTGGTTTTTTCGTCTACTTCTATTTGAGTAATTCTGCGAGTTAGCTTTTCACCTACGTCTATTAGTATTTCCAAAAAGGGAATACGAGCAATAGGTAATTTCTTCATAACAGTTTTACGTATTTCAGTGCGTTTACGCTTTAGAAAGTCCAGTGCAGCCTTTTCTTCAGATTCCGGTATTACTGTAATAAACACGTTTGCATGGTCTCCAGAAGGGTTCATATCAACCGTAGTTACAGAAATGATAGATCTACCGTTTGTCTCTCTACTAACGTATTCAGACACGATTTCGCGAACTCTAGATGCTATTTGGTCGTTTTTGTAGCCTGCCATATTATTTTGTTTCTTTAATTATAGCTTGCAATATATCGCCAGGAGCTAGTGTGATTTTTGTTTCAACTTGTAGTCCACATTCGTCGCCTTCAAAAACTTCTTTAGCTTTACTTTTGTTGTGCTGCATTTCAGTAACCTTACCCATACCTATTTCGTTTTCACGACGCATTATTTTGACAACAGAATTAGCTTTAACAGACCCAGATTCAACACGGCAACCTATAACTTGTTTTTCTTTTGTTTGACTAAAGTATTTAAGAATTTTAAGACTACCAGTAATAGTATCTACTACTTTACGTGGACGGCGTTTTTCTGCTTCTTCTTCTAGCCATTCAGTTAGTTTGTAAATAATATCAAACTGCATAACAGTTATACCCATTTGCTCACGTACGTCTTCTGCCTTACGGTCGATACCTACATGGAAACCTACAATAACTGTTTCTTTGTCTGCGGCAGCTAATTTTAATTCATTTTCTGAAATATTACCTACACCAGTATTAATGATGTGGAATCCTGTTTCAGGTGTGTTTAGTTTGCTAACTTCTTTTTCAATAGCTTCGATACTACCAACTACGTCTGCTTTGATAATTAACGGGATAGAGAATTCACTGACTTTAGCTTGAAGACGGTTTCTAATTTCCATCTTTTCTTTGTTTTCAATAACTGCTTTCTCTGCTTCTTTTTTTGTTTCGTATGTTGTAAATATTGACCCAACTGGTGGCATCATATCAAAACCAATTATGTTAACAGGGGATGAACAGTATGATTCGGTAATTGTCTTACCCATAAAGTTTTCCATCATTCTTGTTGGCACCATAGATTCTCCAGCTACGATAAAAGAGCCTTTCTTCAAAGTTCCATCTTTTATAATCAGTGTTGCTGTAATGCCGCGCTTAGGGTCACGGTGTGATTCTAAAACAAGACCTTCTGCCTTTTTAGCTAGGTCTGCTCGCATGTCGTTGAATTCTGCTACGAATAGTATTAGGTCTAGTAGCTCGTTCATACCTTCTCCTGTTTTTGCAGAAATCGCCGCCCAAGGAATATCGCCGCCCATACCTTCAAGGTAGATACCATGCTCTAGCAAAGTGTTCTTTGTACGCTCTATATTTGCCCCAGGTTTGTCGATTTTGTTTATTGCTACAATATACGGCACACCTGATTCTTTGATGGCATCCAGGGCTTCTATTGTTTGAGCCTTTACTCCGTCTTCTGCAGAAACAACAAGAATACCAATGTCCGCTGCGCTGGCTCCACGTACACGCATTGCAGTAAATGCAGCATGTCCAGGGGTATCAAGGAATGTAATTTTTTTTAGGTCGCCGCTACTAGATTCGTGCAGTACTTCGTATGCTGCAATGTGTTGAGTAATTCCTCCGGATTCTCCAGCAACGATGTTTGATTTTCGGATATAGTCAAGAAGCGTTGATTTACCATGGTCAACGTGACCCATTATAGATACAACGGGTGGACGAGCAATAATTTTAGTTTTTTCTGCCATATGGTTTTTTAAATTTAATCTTCTTGTTTTGCCGATTCCAAAACATTTTTTTCTTCGTTTGTTAGTTCGTATTCAGACTTTCCATTTTTTACAGGTTTTGCAAATACGCTCATTCTTTCTCTTGTATAAAGAGAAGATAGCACTACTCCATTTTGCTCGTCATCAACTATAGCAATTGCAAAACTTTGAGTGCTGCCTGCATCTTCAAAAGGTTTAAAACGTAATGTGGAAATATTACGAATTCTTTTCTTCATTTTAGACATTAAAGTCTCAATATCAGAGCTATTTGCTAAAATATTAGACCCGTTAGTATTTATGCGGTTTTGCATATCACTAATAACGTTTTCTAGGGATTTTGCATTAGTTCCTTGGAGTAGGTTTTTTAAACGACGTTCCAATGTAAATGCATGAATCACAAGACTAATTGAGATTATAGAAAGAGCTAAAATAGATATGTTAATGCCTGAAAACATGAATAACATTATACATGAAAATGCTTATTTTGCAAGGATTTTTTAAGTGTGATACCATAAAAATATGAGATTATTTGGAGTTCGAAAAACTTATTTAGACTATGCATCTGGGGCTATTTTGGGCAGGGGTGCAGCTTTTTCTATTTTTAGAAATATTTTAGGGTCTTATTCTAACCCGGCGTCTATTCATGACTATGGCCAAATTGCTGCAAAAATTGTAGAAAAATCTCGCTCTATTGTTGCCAAAACTATAGGGTCTCACAAAGAAGAAATTATCTTTACTGGATCTGGAACTGAAAGCATTGCTCTTTCTATAATTGGGACAGTTAATGAAGCTAAGAAAACTATTGCAAAACCCCACGTTATTACATCTACTATCGAGCATAGCGCCGTAATTGAAACCTGTAAAATGCTTGAATCCAGAGGCGAAATAGAAGCTACTTATTTATCTCCAGATAATTCTACTGGACTAATAGAAGCTGAAACTTTAAAAAGTGCTATTAAAGAAAACACTGTAATTATTTCTATCCATCTTGTAAATAGTGAAATAGGTGTTATTCAAAACTGGAATGAATATATAAAAGTTGTAAACAAATACAAAGAACAAAAATATAAAATAGAAAGCATGCGTTTTACTGCGGATTCCTATTACCCATATCTTCATGTTGATGCGTGTCAGGCTTATGTGCATATGGATTTAAAGCAGTACGTTAAAAAAGGAATAGATTTAATATCTTTTAACAGCGTCAAAGTAGGTGGACCAGCAGGAGCTGCAGCGTTATTTAAAAGACGCGGCGCAAATATAGAAAAAATATATGCAGGGGGAGCTCAGGAGATGGGCTTACATCCTGGGACTGTATCACCAATGCTAGTTTCTAGTTTTGCAAAAGCAGCAGTATGTAATTTAAAAAATTTAGAAAATAATGAAAACAAATACAAAGAACTTAAAAAATATTTACTAAATAAAATTGATTTACTAAATAAAAAAACAGGAATTAATTTTATAGAAAACAGTAGCGATGCTTCTATTCCTAGTATTGTAAACTTTTCTTTTCCTTATTTTAGTGGGCAGCAAATGGCAATAGAGCTAAATGCTCGAGGTGTCATGGTTTCCAGTAAAAGCGCCTGTAATACCGAGTCCGATACTGAGTCTTATGTAATAGATGAGATTCGTAAGAAAGAAGAATTCGATACGTATAAAAAATATGGAAGCATTCGTGTATCGTTTGGTCCAAAAACAAATAAAAGTGATATTAATAAATTAGTAAAAGAATTAAATAGCATACTTCGCGTTTATCGCGGTGTGTTATACTAACAAGATATATGCCACCATTTAATCATTTCACAACAAAAGCAAAAGAGATAATTAGACGAGCTCATGAATTCGTAATAGAGCGTGGTCAAAACCATGTTTCTTCACTTCATCTTCTTGCTGCTTTGGTTACATCTGATGACATCGTAATTCTGCCAATCCTGGATAAGCTGGATATTGATACTACTCATTTGGTAGACGTGATATTAGAGCATATTGAAATGCCAGAAAGAGGCACAACATTGTCGCCATCATACCAAATATATTTAACTCCTGACCTTGCTCAGGTTATTGAGCATTCTAGTAAAGTCGCAGCAGCTGGTAAAAGTGAATTCGTTGATGTCGAGCATTTATTCTTGGCATTGTTTGATGTTCAGTCAGAAGCTCGTCATATATTAGAGCGTTTTAAGATTACAAAAGAATCTGTAATGCTTGTAATAGAAGAAGCCAAGCAAGAACCAATGGATGTTTCTAGTGGTAGTAAGAAAACTAAAAATTTAGATAAATTTACTCGCAATTTAAATGCATTAGCTCGCGAAGACAAACTTGATCCTGTTATTGGGCGTGATACTGAAATAATGCGCATAATGCAAATACTTTCTCGCCGTACAAAGAACAACCCAATTCTAATAGGTGAAGCCGGTACAGGTAAAACCGCAGTAGTAGAAGGTCTTGCAAACCGCATCGTAAAAGGCGACATCCCAGACACACTGAAAGACAAAGAAATAGTGTCTTTGGATTTAGGGCTACTTTTGGCTGGTACTAAATACCGCGGCGAATTCGAAGAACGACTAAAAAATATAATGAAAGAGGTTGAAAAGTCAGAAGGACGAATCATTATGTTTATTGACGAACTGCACACCATTGTGGGTGCTGGCGCGTCAGAAGGGTCTCTGGACGCATCTAACATGCTAAAGCCTGCTTTGGCACGAGGAGAACTGCGCGCAATAGGAGCAACTACTATAAAAGAATACCAAAAACATATCGAAAAAGACCCTGCATTAGCACGTCGTTTCCAACCAGTATTTATTGAAGAGCCAAACCAAGAAGACGCAATTGCGATACTTCGCGGACTTAAAGACAAGTACGAAATATTTCATGGTGTACATATTACTGATGATGCAATTTTAGCTGCGGTAAATCTTTCAACTCGTTATATCACAAATAGATTCTTACCTGATAAAGCAGTGGATTTAATAGACGAAGCTTCTTCATCTCTTAAAATCGCTTTGGAAAACAAACCTCAAGAATTAGAGGAATCTCATCGCAAGATAATGCGTCTTCAAATAGAAAAAGAAGCATTAAGTAAAGACATGGCTCAAAAAGGTAGCAAGGGCGATAAAGAAATAAAAGAACGCTTGCTTGTAATCGACGAAGAAATTGGTACTCAAAAAAATAAAACAAAAGATCTAGAAGTTCGCTGGACTAACGAACGCGATGTTGTTATTAGTATTCGTCAAATTAAAAAAGATTTAGAAAGCTTGCGTAATGAAGCCGACAACGCTCAACTAAAACAAGATTTAACTCGCGCTGCAGAAATTAGATATGGAGAAATTCCAATACTAAAAAAAGAGCTGGATGCAAAAATGCAAAAGCTTAAGAAAATGCAAAAGACTCGTCGTGTTCTAAAAGAAGAAATCACCGCCGAAGATATTGCCGAAGTAGTAAGCCGCTGGACTGGTATCCCGCTAATGCGCATGCTAGAAGAAGAAAAGCAAAAGCTGATTCGTATGGAGTCAGAACTGGAAAAGCGTGTAGTTGGTCAATCTGAAGCTGTAAAGAAAGTTGCTGAAACTGTACGCCGTTCTCGAGCTGGTATCTCTGACCCTAATAAACCAATTGGTTCATTTATCTTCTTGGGTCCAACAGGTGTTGGTAAGACAGAATTAACCAAAGCTTTAGCGGAATTCATGTTTAACGATGAAAAAGCTTTGATTCGCGTAGACATGTCTGAATATATGGAACGCCACAGTGTTTCTAAACTTGTTGGTTCACCGCCAGGCTATGTTGGACACGACGAGTCAGGTCAACTAACAGAATCTGTGCGTCATCGTCCTTATTCAGTAGTACTTTTTGATGAAGTAGAAAAAGCTCATCCAGAAGTATTCAATGTATTACTGCAAGTACTGGACGAAGGCCGCTTAACAGATGCCAAAGGCCGCGTTGTAAATTTCCGCAATACTATAATAATTCTTACATCTAACATTGGTTCACAATTTATAGATAAAATGGAATCTATTGGTTTTGGAAACTATACTCAAAATACAGCATATAGTGATGCTAAAGACAGAGTAATGGAATCTTTGAAAAATCATTTCCGTCCAGAATTCTTAAACAGATTGGATGAAATAGTAGTGTTTGATGTTCTATCTCCGGAAACTATAAGAAACATCGTAACACTGCGCACACAGGTTGTAAGAGACCGTTTGCTAACCAAAGGCATTGATTTGCAAATCACAGACGCTGCTTATACATATTTAGCAAAACAAGGTTACGACCAGCATTACGGCGCAAGACCATTGAACCGTCTAATTCAAACTAAAATCTTAAACCCAATAGCTTCGCACATTATTGCTCATGAGATAAAACCAGGAACAGTAGTAGAAGTAACAGAAAAGAACGGGGAACTAGTGGTAGAGCATAAAACTAAGAAACGAGTTAAATCTACAGTAGTAACAAGAATCAAAACTAAATAAATAAAAGAACCTCCTAGCCGGGGGTTCTTTTATTGAAATATATTAGGATTTATGTATAATGGTCTTACGCGTCGGTGGTAGAGCGGTCAATTACAACAGACTGTAAATCTGTCGCCCATAGGGCTACGTTGGTTCAAATCCAACCCGGCGCACCATAAAAGAACCCTGTTACGGGGTTCTTTTTTTATGTTAGAATATCTTTATGAATCATAAAACTTGGGTAGAAATCAGTAGTGGTGCGATTGTGCGAAATCTTAAGAATTATGAGAAAATGCTTCCCGAAGAAACCATGCTAATGGCAGTCGTTAAAGCTAATGCATATGGTCACGATATGGAAATAGCATCTAATGCTGCGATACTTGCAGGCGCGGACTATTTATCTGTCTTCGAAATTAGTGATGCTTTGGAATTACGCAAAAACCATAAAGAAATTCCAATACTTGTTTTAAAACAAATTAATGCAGAAGAAATAGACACAGCTATAAAATACAATTTAGATATTACTGTATCATCTATTCCTGTATTAAAAAAAGTAGTAGGACACAAAAACGTATCCAAGCTATTAATAAATCTAAAAATAGACACAGGTCTTTCTCGCCAAGGTTTTTTAAATTCAGATATGGATGCTGTATTAAAGATATTAAACAAGGCTGACAATGTAAATATCGTTTCTCTGTATTCTCATCTTATCGGAGCCGAACATAAAAAGTTTGATAACTATACAAAGTCTCAAAGCAATGAAATAGTAAGCTGGAGAGAAGCATTTAACGAAGCAGGGTATTACCCATTGGTGCACATTAGCGCTACTGCTGGATTCTTGATGAACAAAGATTTAGCTTTTGATATGGTGCGTATGGGAATGGGGATGTATGGTCTTTGGCCAAGTAGTGAAGTAGAAAAGCTAAATGCAAAAAAGATAACATTAACTCCGGCCCTGTCTTGGAAAACTACAGTCTCTGAAGTTAAGAATATCAAAGCAGGTAGTGCTGTTGCGTATGACGCTACATTTGTTGCTAAGTCAGACATGAAAATAGCTGTACTGCCAATAGGGTATTATGACGGCTTGGCACGAGCATTGTCTAATACTGGCTATATTCTAATAGGTGGCCAAAAATGTAAGATTTTAGGCCGAGTAATGATGAATATGTGTATTGTTGATGTTACTGCCCTAAAAAGCGCTAAAGCCGGCGACATTGCCGTCCTTATAGGTAAACAGGGTAATAATGCTATTACGGCTGATGATATGGCCGCTTGGGCAGATACCATAAACTACGAAATAGTAACCCGAATAAACGGTTCAATCCCTAGAATTGCAATAAAATAAAGAATATGTTATAAATGTAAGCGTAACACCCAACAAAACATATATATGGCACAGAAATCACTAGTTAAATTACAGAATAAAGATACAAAAGAAATCTATTTTACTCGTAAGAATAAAAAGACAGTTACACAAAAGCTTGAATTTAGTAAATTCTCAAAAAAGCTTCGTAAACACGTTATCTTTAAAGAAGTAAAGAAGTAAGAAAGTCTCCGAAAGGAGATTTTTTTATTTGCCATAGCGCTATTGCAACTTGTTTTAAACTGTGGTTAAATTGTTTAAATAAAAGGAGGTATATCCATATGTCAAAGCTCTACACTGTGGAGCCGTTCTCCACATACCACGGTATCCCGGTTAAAGAAGATGATCTAAAAAAACAGTATTTTCTTTCTTTATCTGGAGATTTTTTTGAAGCTAATGCTAGACGCATTTATGTTTCAAAAGTCGATACACCAAAAATATTTAATGAAAAATTAGCAATGCTATCTCAAGAGAGAATTAGATTTGGCGTTATTAAAAAGATTAAATCTAAATATATTTTAAAAAAATCTAGAGGTAGAGATAATAGTAAAATATTATTGTCCAGCTATAAAGTTTTTAAAGTATTAAAAGGTATTGCTCATTACGTAATTGAACCAGAAGAAAGTGATCATTATGTTTTAATAATTATCGAAAAAGATACAATCTTAAAACTATTTAATCGTGATTTTGGTCCTAGAATCGTAAGATTTAATGATCTAATTTAAAAGAGGCAGAATTATCTGCCTCTTTTTTTATGGCGGGCAATGGAGGAATCTCGCTGACTGCGCGTGCTCGGCGTCTCCTTGTTTTGCAACTGCGGAGCATGCCTACGCTTCCGATTCTCCACGTATTCAAAGAAGTTTGAATACTATCTTTCCTGCGGGCGATGGAGGAATCGGACCCCCACCAAAGGTTTTGGAGACCTTCGTTCTACCACTAAACTAATCGCCCGTGTGTATTACTTATATCATAAATTAAGCCGAAAGAAAATCCAGCACCATTTTGCTTGCTTTTTGGGTAGATTCTTTAGCTTTGCTCATATCTAGCCAAATAATGTCTTTATTCTTCTTAAACCAGGTCATTTGGCGCTTGGCATAGGCTATTGTGTCTTTGTTGATACCTGCTATGCAGTCGGTCTTGGAGACTAATTTTTGAGCATATAGAGATAGCCATTTGTATTCCATACCAAAGCTTTGCAGGCGGTCATATGAGATCCCTGAATCATGCAGGTTAACTATTTCTTGCTCCATTCCCAGTTTCATCCGGGCATTTGTACGTTTCACTATTCTTTCGGCTAGCAATTCTTTGGGCAGTGTAAGACCAATAAATAAAGTTTTGTATAATAGTTCCGGTTTTTCTTCTTCTGGCACATATCCCAGCTCTTCTATTATCTCTAGCGCGCGAATAAGACGGCGCTTGTTTTTTGCGTCTATGTTTTGCGCACGAGCCTTGTCTTTTTCTTGCAACATTTTAAATAGTTCACCTTCGCTAAGTTTTTCCAATTTCGCTCTTAATTCTGGGTTTGGTAATACTTCCGGAATAGTTTTTTTATAGATAAGATTATCTATATACAGCCCAGTACCGCCGCAAATAATTGGGACGATGTTTTTCTTATGCAGGTCCTTAATTATTTTAGTAGCTGCTTTTTTGTAATCAGCTACGTTGTAATCTTTTTGCATGTTAGCCACATTTAGCATGTGGTGGGGAATTCCTTGCATTTCTTCGGCAGTAATTTTTGCAGAGATTTTATCTCCGCCAATATAGACTTGGCGAGAATCAGCAGAAATTATTTCACTATTTACCCCATGCGTTTTTAATAGCAAGGCAACACAAACTGCCAGGTCACTTTTGCCTGAAGCAGTTTGGCCGCCTATAACTATTACTTTGGACATGTTAGTTCAGAGATTTTATTTGTTTTACGTCAGCACCAAGTTCGCTAAGTCTTTCAATAAGACCTTCGTATCCGCGATTGATGGCATATACGTTACGCAGGATAGATTTACCTTCGGCTGCAAGCATCGCAATAAGAATAATTGTAGCTGGGCGCAAAGCCGGAGGACACACAATTTGTGCGCCGCGCAAATCATTGCCGCCTGCTACATAAACGCGGTGTGGGTCAGCCAGTAAACCCTTTGCCCCTAGACTATTTAGTTCTGTAAAATAAATAGCGCGGTTCTCCCATGTCCAGTCGTGGATTAATGTAGTACCTTTGGCAACAGCAGCAATAGGTACAAAGAAAGGCAGGTTATCATTGTTAATACCAGGGAAAGGCAACGCGTGGATTTTGTCCGGCAATGCTTTTAGATTACTTTCTTTAATTGTAATGTCTACCAAATCCACATGACCGTTCATACCTTTGTATGTTTTAGACGTCGTATATTTTAGTCCCATTTTTTCCAGCTTTAGCATTTCAAGACGCAAGAATTCAATAGGGCAGCGCTTGATAGTGATACAGCTACCAGTAACAATACCAGCCGCCAAGAAAAACATTGTTTCAATTGGGTCTTCACTGTTGTACCATTCGGTTTCTTCGTTAATATATTCTACTCCGTATACTGTTAGCGTAGTTGTGCCAACACCTTCTATGCGTACACCCAAATGTTGTAAGAAGAAACATACGTCTTGTACTTGGTAGTTAGGCGGTGCAAAGCGAATTATTGTTTTACCTGGAATTAGAGCTGCAGCCATTAATGCATTTATCGCTGCCATGTCTGAAGCTTCGTACAGGGTAATGTCGGCACCTTTCATAGAACTATTTTTTACAAGATAGTGCTTTGCTTCTGATTTTATTTTAATACCCAATTTCTCCAGTGCGTAGCGGTGCGCTGAAATTGTACGTTCTCCCATTTTACATCCGCCAGGGTTAGGTAAACGAAATTCTTTCATCTTGTGGGCTAGTGGCGGAATAAGATACAAGTTTACACGAATACCACCGGCTATTTTTTCGTCGATGTTTTCAATATCAAATCGCTCTGGTGGTACAATACGCAGTACGTGGTCTTCTACCCAAGTTACTTTAATATCGATACTTTCAAAAACTTCGATAAAGCGAAATACTTCTTCGATGCGGGGAACACCGTGAATAGTTGTAGGTTTTTGGTTTAGAAGACTTGCTGCCATCAAAGCCAAAGCCCCATTTTTAGAATAGTGTGTTGTAACAGTCCCAGACAATTTCTTGCCGCCAATAACTTCGAAATCATCTACTCTTGGGGCAAGAGTAATAAGACGCTCACCCAATGTGTCGCCGATTCTTTCTAGTTCTTTTGTAGTAAAGTTTTGGTCGCCTTTTTCCATTCTAGCAACAGCTGACTGCGAAGTATCTAGCATTTTTGCAAATGTAGACTGGGTCAAGCCTTCTCTTTCACGAATAGTTTTAATTAGGTAACCAATGTATCCTTGAAGTGGTTTCTTTTTAGCCATGGTAGTAATATATCATATATGATATATTTAGTATATGGATTTAAACACCATGTTGATAAACCTAAGCCCCTATAACACTTTTGGGATAGCACTGACTGCCCAGGTTTTTAGTATTAAAAATACTGTAAATTTAATTGACTATTTTACCCAGTTTCCGGGTAAACCATATTTTGTGTTGGGTGGCGGCTCTAATATTATTATTACTCCAGACCTAACAAAAAAGAATATTCTAAAAATAGAAATAAAAGGTATTGAAATAGTTCATACCGAAGATTCCAGTGTATTTGTAAAAATTGGTGCCGGAGAGAATTGGGACAATGTGGTTAAATGGTCAGTAGACCAAAAATTATCAGGAATAGAAGCTTTGTCTGCAATACCTGGGACTGCGGGCGCTACACCTGTCCAAAATGTTGGCGCCTATGGTGCGGAAATAAAAGATGTCTTTGTATCTCTTAGCGCGTATGACACTAAAGAAAATCGCCTGGTTACTATAAAAAACGAAGACTGTAATTTTACTTACAGAAATAGTATTTTTAAAAGTAGCGAAAAAGGTAGATACATTATAATAGACATATTGTTAAAGCTAGATCACGGCAGCCCAACTATTCCAGATTATGCTCCTGTGAAAAAATATTTCGAAGAAGAAAATATTACAAACCCAACACTGCAGCAAATCCGAGATGCAATTATAGAAATAAGATGGAGCAAATTGCCTCATCCCGAAGATTTGGGCAACTGCGGTTCTTTTTTTGAAAACCCTATTGTAGCGAAAGATTTATATGAAAAAATAAAATCTCTTTATCATGATGTTCCTGGTTATGAATTGCCTGGCGAAATGGTTAAAATACCAGCAGGATTCTTAATAGAGCGCGCTGGGCTAAAAGGTGCCATCTTTGGACCTGTGGGAACATACGAAAAAAATGCACTTGTTTTGGTAAACCGTGGGGGAGCTAACCATAATGACGTAATGCACGCCAAGCAGGAAATAATAAATAAAGTAAACGAAATTTTTGGTATAACTCTGCAAAGTGAACCTGAATTTGTCTAAGTGCATAATCTGTTGATTTTGCATACAAAAAGAATATAATGAGTTTTAACATCAACATATAAAAATAAACTTTAAAATTTAATCAACTCATGAATCAAAAAGACATCAACGAAGCCATCGAAGCACTAACAGTAAACGAACTAAGAAAATATTTAAATGCTGTAAAAAAAATAGCAGAAGTTAAACATGTTCTAGGTCTTTACCTTTGTGTAGTAGATCCTAGTCATCAAATTTTGGCTACTCGAAAGATAGGTCAATTTTCTTCCAAAGAAGAATCCGATTTAGCTTTTAAACAAGCTGTATTTAAAACTCAATTATTATCGGAACAAGAAGAACTCATTTGTTCTCGTCAAATTCCGATAGATAATAGAACTGAAGATTACGGAGCTATTAAGATTAAAGGTTACACTGTTGGTTGCCATGGTTTAAAAAATTCAAAACAAAATGAACTTTTTACTTACTTAGTATTGATGCGGGTTTTTATTAACCAAGCTTATTTATTTGGAGAAGGTGCACAAATGAGACCAATTATGGATAGCATTGGAGACACCTTGCAAGATAATGAACTAATTGAAAGTTACATTCGTCAGATTTCACCTTCCCAAGAAGATGAAGAAATATCTGAAAAAGGTACTACCAGTACTAATTAAATTTTTAGAATTTAAAAACAAAAACGCGCTTAGGTATAAACCTAAGCGCATTTTATTTTGTGCAAAAATCGGGGGCTTGATCCTTACAGGATCAGTACACCTTTTCGATGTATTCGAAATAAAATTTCTCATACATAACGAAAAGCTTTTCAAGTCCCTCACGTACACATAACATGTGTACTCTTCGGCAAAAAGAAAAACCAGGATTAAATCCTGGTTTTTACTTTGTGCCGAAGGAGGGACTTGAACCCTCACCCCTCTCGAGACTCGATTTTGAGTCGAGCGCGTCTACCATTCCGCCACTTCGGCAATAAGACTACTTTACACTGAAATTAACTTATTATCAACACCCATAATACTTTTGGGGTATGTTATACTTTTTGTATGCCAAGTTATTCTCTTTCAATATTTTTTATAGATACAGACAAGATCGACCCAAATCCGTATCAACCTCGTAAAGAATTCGAGGATGCGCCTTTGCGTGACCTGGCAGATTCCATAAGAATGTACGGAGTTTTGCAGCCATTAACCGTATCTCGCAGCGAAGTAGAATTGCCAGACGGTATGGGTATGGAAACCCGCTACGAACTTATCGCCGGAGAAAGACGTTTGCGTGCATCAAAGCTTGCTGGTATCAAACAAGTTCCTGTTATTATTCGTGATGGCGATGATGACAAGATGAAATTGGAATTAGCTATCATTGAAAACTTGCAGCGTGAAGATTTAAACCCAGTAGATCGCGCTCGAGCATTCATGAGACTAATAGATGAATTTAAATTTACTCATGCCGAAGTAGGCCGCAAAATGGGTAAGAGTCGTGAATACGTTTCCAACTCTTTGCGCATACTGCAGATGAACCAAGAAGTTTTAGATGCACTGCAAGCCGGACAAATTAGCGAAGGTCACACACGTCCTCTGATGATGCTAGCGTCTCGCCCCGAAGAGCAAAATACATTGTTCAAAGAAATAATGTACAAAAAGCTTTCTGTTCGTGAAGCAGAACGTATCGCAAGACGGATTGCCGTGGATCGTGTACGTAAACGTGAACTACTGCCAGATGCTAATGTAATGAGCATCGAAGATGAACTGGAAGAGCATTTGGGAACACGCGTACATATTCAAAGAAAAGCCGATGGAGGTAAAATCACAATAGACTTTTTCTCAGATTCTGATTTGGAAGAAATATTAGGTCTACTAAAATCCAAAGAAGCAGCACGCGAAGAAACCATGATGGCAAGATTCGAAAGAGAAAGAGTCGAACCTGTTACTCCAGCATCCTTGCCAGGACTTGCGCCTTTGCCAGATGTAGCCGTATTGCCGGAAATTATGCAATCAGGGGACCTGTCTCCAGTAGAAATAGCTATAGATAACGAATTAGCATTAAATGATGTTCCTGTAGAAAATATGTATGTTCCAGTGCCAGCTATGGCAGAAGAACAAACGATTCCAGAAATAATAGAAGTTTTTGAAAACATAGAAAACCCAATTATTGCAAACAGTGAAGAAGTATTTGTTATTCAAAACCCGAAGCCTGTTGATGAAGACCAGGATTTGTATAATATATCTAGCTTTAGCATCTAACAAAAACCGCCCACCTGGGCGGTTTTTAGTTTGACAAAATATCAAAAAAGGAGTATTTTAAAGACTAATTTTAAACCATATCAGTAATATGACAACAATCGCACAACCTAAAAACAAGAACAACAAAGAAAAAAAATCAGGTAATTCTTTGCAAAACGTAGCCTACTGTTTATTAACATGTGAAGGTAAGATCTATGTGGAAATCAAGAATGGTAAAGGTCAGCTCTTTGGTCGAAAGATCGAAGCATCTTATTCAAAAGATGAGATAATCAAAAGCCTTATCGATTCCATTAATGAAAAAACCGGGGTCAAGTTAGAAGCTTCTGCTTTTGAAGAAGCCAGTTCTAAGCCTTTTCATGATGTTGAGACTGGGGCCACACCTGTTTCGCAGAAATGTTTTGTTTTCAAAGTTAAATTGGATAACCCTCTTAGCTCTGAAAAATTTAAAAATGTTACTTTGATTAGTAAAGACGACGTTCTAAACAAAAAGACGAGCTTACCCTTGATGAAAATTTCAGAAAGCATCATTAGTTATCTGCGTTAAATCAAATCAAAAATCAACACAATAAAAACCTACATCAATTATGGTCACAGACACAAAATCAGCAGAAAACTTGAATCAAGTTAAAGCCAGGGAGATTTCAATTGTCATCAATCAAAACAAAAAACGTTTGTTCTTGGTAATTGAACAGTCTTTTAACGGTAACGAAAAAGCTATTCAGTTTTTATCCAGCGAAGTAAATGAAAAAGTCGATCCATTGAGCGCCGCTTGCCTTGCATTAGGTAAATCAGTTGTTCAAAGAAAGATTAAATTTATTTGCTCGTTTAATTATAAAGACAAGCATGGTGAGAAAAGGATCAACCTTTACATGTGTTACGGTGCAGCTATTCCTAAACAAGCCGCACATTTTTTCAAAGGTGAAGAAGGAATCCAAAAAGTCATCCATGAAAATTTTGAAATGACAGCAGAAGAGATAATTAATTCTTCTGATGCTACACCACTTACAAAATTTGTCTTGAAAAAGTTTCTGCAGAGTTAAAAAAGAACCTAATCTAAAATTACAAAAATATAAAACCGCCCCAAAGGCGGTTTTTTTATTTCCGAGCCGAGCAAAGCAAAAAAGTGGATACCCCTATTTTTGCCTAAAAGATAGTAGACGTGATAGTAGGGAATTTTGTTTTAAATATTTTTCTATATGTTTACGAGCCATAGTAGATTTAGCAAACTCTAGCCATTTAGCAGACGGTTTTACATTTTTAGCTGTAATAACTTTTACAACGTCTCCGTTTACCAGCTTGTGGTTTAGTGGAACATATTTACCATTTACTTCGCCGGCCTGTGCATGGGTACCAATTTCACTGTGTACATTAAATGCAAAATCCAGTACGCAGCCGCCTTCTGGCAAGTTTATAATGTCACCTTTGGGCGTAAAAGCAAAAACTCGATCATGGAAAAAATCCGTGCGAAGATTCTTAAAGAAGTCATCTACGTTTTCTTCTTCTTGTTGAGTATCACGTAATTCTTTTACCCAAGAATATCTCTCGTCATCCATAGATGCTTTATCTTTGTATGCAAAGTGTGCAGCAAGACCGTATTCAGCTTCGTCATGCATTTCAGACGTGCGAATTTGAATTTCTATAATGGAACCTTTCTCTGTAATTATCGTTGTATGTAGTGATCGATATCCGTTTGGTTTAGGAAGCGCTATGTAGTCTTTTATACGCCCCGGTAAAGGCTTGAAAGATCCATGAATAAGACCAAGAGCCATATAACAATCTTCTACGGTATTAACGATTATACGCATTGCTATAATGTCGTATACATGACTAATGTCCATCTTGTATTTCTCTAATTTTTTCCAAAGAGAATACAAGTGTTTCTCGCGGTGGTCTATCAGTACAGAATTAAGAGCATATTCTTTTAAGATCTTTTTAACCTGGTGTTCTACTTTTAGTAACTCTGGCAGAGCAGCGTCTTTTCGGGATTCACGCAGTAGTTTTACTTCTTCGTATTCTTTTGGGTATGCATAAGGAAAAGCCGCATCTTCAAGACGTCCTTTTAGTCGCCCCATAGATAGTCTATCGGCTAGTGGTGCGTAGACTTCTAGTGTTTCTAGTGCGATACGTTTTTGTTTATCAGGGCGTACATGCTCTAGCGTTTCTATATTGTGTAATCTATCTGCAAGTTTGATTACAATTACACGCAGGTCGTCAGCAATAGAAACAAAGAATTTACGCAAGTTTTCTACATTACGTTCTACGCCTTTGTATTTAACAGTACCTAGTTTTGTAACGCTTAATACAAGATTTGTTATTTCGTCGCCAAACTCTGCGCGCATTTCGTCTTCGGTAACTTTGGTATCTTCTAGTACATCATGCAAAAATCCAGCAGCAACAACAATTCCGTCCATGTTTAAATCCGCTAAATTTTTTGCAGTAGTAAATACATGCACAAAATAAGGTTCGCCACTTTTACGTAGTTGTCCATCATGCGCTGCTTTAGCAAAATGATATGCCTTTTCTATTAGGTCACGTTCTTTTTTGCTAAACTTTTTTACATTAAATATAGACTCTATATTTGCCATAAACGCATTATAGCATAATTTAAAAATCCCCTTAAAAGGGGATTTTTAATGCTATTTAGATTTCTCTAGTTTGTCGGGGCGGTGGTTTTCACAAAATTTTTTACTGCATCTTTCTGGGATGGTTTTTGTGCCTTCCATCATTAGTGAATTACAATATTTACAAATATTACCAGTTGGTTTTGTTTTGATAGCGTTTTTACATTCGGGGTAATTACTACAAGAATAAAATATTCCAAATCTTCCGCGTCTCTCCATCATCTTGCCATTGTTGCATGTTGGGCAGGTGACTTCGGTCATTTTCTTTTTCTTCTCTTCTTCGTCTTCTTCGATGTATTTACATTTTGGATAACGAGAACAAGAAATAAATGAACCAAATTTTCCTTCACGCAAAACTAGTTTTCCTAGCTCTGGAATTTTCTTTTTCTTGCCAGTTTTTTTACCATTCTTGTCGAGACCTGTATCAACAGGTGCTGTTCCACATTTAGGACATGGGCGGCCAATATCTTTAGGGCCTTCCATTATTGATCCATCAATTTTACGAGCCCCTACACAGTCCGGGTAGTTAGCACAAGAATAAAATTTACCATTTCTTGCTAGCTTTACTATCATCTTACCACCGCATTTTGGACACAGTACATCATCTGGAGCTTCTTCCATGTTTGTAGCTTTTTCCAGTTTGTCTTTTATTTTTACATCCTTGAGAAATGGAGTATAAAATTCTTTCAAAGTATCTACGTATTTGCGGTCGCCATTTGCAATATCGTCCAGCTTGTCTTCCATCTCAGCAGTAAATGTATCGCTGATATATTGTGCAAAATGTTCTTCTAGGAAACTGGACACAACGTCTCCTGTATCAGTAGGCGTCAAAGTTTTTCCAACTTTTTCTACATACCCGCGCTCTTCAATAGTCTTCATGATGGACGCATATGTAGAAGGTCTACCAATACCACGTTCTTCTAATTCTTTGATTAGACCAGCTTCACTGTAGCGGTTTGGGGGCTGAGTTTCTTTTTCTGTTGTGCGAGCTTCTACTAAATCTAGCTCATCGTTTTCTTTTAAGACTGGCAGGATTACTTCTTCGCCGCGTGCTCCTGGGTCAGCATTTAGCCAGCCAGGGGAGATAACGCGTGATCCGTTTATTTTGTATACAGGAATAGTGTTGTTTGATTTCGGCAGTATATCAATACGAGATCTTGCCATTACAGCATCGCTCATTTGGCTAGCCAGTGTTCGAGCGCGTATTAAATCATAAAGCTTTTTTTCTTGTTCATTACTACCAGCGCTTAGTTTCTCTGGGTGAGAAGGACGAATTGCTTCGTGAGCTTCTTGGGCATTTTTAGATTTTGTTTTAAATACTCTTGGAGAAACAAAATCTTTTCCAAAGGTCTTTTCAATCGTACTATATATGTTAGCCAATGCTTCGGCGCCCAAAGTCGTACTGTCTGTACGCATATATGTAATATGTCCTGCTTCGTATAGCTTTTGAGCTAATTGCATAGTGCGAGATGGTGACAGACCAAGACGAGAACTGGCAGTTTGCTGCAAAGTTGATGTTGTAAACGGAGCCTTAGGACTACGTTTTTCATTTCTTTCATTTAGCTCAACAACGCGCCAGATTTTTTCATTTGCAGCTTTGTTTATTTCTTCAGCTTCTTTTATATCAGTTGGTTCTTTGCTGCAAGTTGCTGTTAGTAATTCTTTGCTTTTTGTTTTTACGTCTACATCTAGTACATAATATTTTGTAGGAATAAAAGCGCGAATCTCTCTTTCTCTTTCCATGATTATACGCATAGCAGGAGACTGGACACGTCCAGCAGAAAGACCATAACGTACCTTTTTCCAAATTATTCCAGAAAGATCATAACCCACAAGACGGTCTAGTACGCGACGAGCTTCTTGGGCTTCGCGCAAATTAGTGTCTATTTTTCTTGGGTGTTTTAACGCTTCGGTTACGGCTGACTGCGTAATTTCATGGAATGTAGCGCGCTTTATATCTTTAGTTTTTATTTTCTTATCTTGCTTTAGTAGTTCTTCAAGATGCCAAGCAATGGCTTCACCTTCTCTATCCGGGTCGGTTGCTAAGATAATATTGTCAGCTTTTTCGCCAAGATCGCGCAATTCTTTTATTACTTTTTCTTTACCTTTTGAAATTTCGTAATGAGGTATAAAACCACCGGGTATATCAATAGCGGCTTTGTTTGATTTTGGTAAATCTCTTACATGTCCAACAGATGCGCGCACAGTAAAACCAGCACCAAGATATTTTTCAATAGTCTTTGCTTTTGATGGTGATTCCACGATTACTAGTGTCTTCATAGTTATAAGTAATACTACACACTAAATCAATTTGCAAACTGTTAGTTTAAAAAAAATATTTTTTTAATTTAAATTATTCTAAAATAACCAGCGTCTTCAATAATTATTCCGCGCAGTTCCATCTTCATTAATAAACTATTTATTTCGTTAACATCTCCATCGCATTCACGAATAATTTCGTCGCGTGTCATTGGCTCGCGCAGGATTTCTAGTATTACTAATTCTTCAGCGGATACATCTTTGGGTACACTATTTGACCGCACTTCAAAACCCAAAGCTTTGATAACATCGTTAGCTGACATTATCGGAGCTGCGCCCTGAGAGAGAAGCCAGTTTGTGCCTTTGGACGCAGCATTATATATAGAGCCGGGGACTACTAATACATCGCGATTATATTCCAACGCTAGTCTTGCTGTTATTAGTGTGCCTGATTTTTCTTCGGCTTCTATTATTAGTACTGCATCAGAATACGCAGCCATAAGACGGTTTCTCTGAGGAAAGCTATATTGCGTTGCTAAAAAGTCTGGTTCAAATTCGGAAATAATACAGCCGCCTGCTTCTACAATTTTGTCTGCCAGATTTACATTACTTTGTGGGTGCAGGGCTTTGGGTGATATTCCTGACCCAGGAAAGACTGTTGTTGTCATGCCATGTTTTAATGCTTCTTCATGAGCCAGCGTATCTATACCTAATGCTAGACCAGATACTATATTAATAGGATAACCCGCAAGACCGGCAATGATATCTTTTACAACTTGTTTACCGTACGTGCTGTGCTTGCGTGAGCCAACTATTACTAAATTTTTCAAATTAATTGGCGGAATTTTTCCGCGATAGAATAATTTAGTAGGAACAGGCTTACTGTCCAGTAGCCTTTTAGGAAATGAATCATAATGTAATTCATTAATATTCATGCTTTGTCCATTCTACTATATTTTGCTATAGTATAGCCATATGTTAGACATCAAATTCATCCGCGATAATGCCGATATTGTTAAAAATGCCATCTCCAAAAAGCATGTTAATTTAGACTTGGATTTATTGATTTCTAAAGACGACGAACGTTTGGCTATCTTGAAAGAGGTAGAAGCCCTAAGAAACGAACAAAATTCTGCGTCAGCAGGTATTGCAAATGCACAAGGTGAAGAGAGAAACAGCATGGTAGAAAAAATGCGTGTTTTAAAAGAATCTTTGCAAGCTAAAGAAGAAACTTTGCGCAGTATTATGCAAGACTGGCAAAAAATGATGCTAGAAGTTCCAAACGTTCCTGATATGTCTGTACCAGACGGGGACAGTGACGAAGATAACGTAGAAATAAAATCTTGGGGTGAAATACCGCAATTTGAATTTACGCCTAAAGACCACATTGAACTAATGGAAAACTTGGATATGGTGGACTTTGAGCGTGGTGTAAAAGTTTCTGGGTTCCGTGGTTACTTTATGAAAAATGATGGAGCAAAACTATTTTTTGCTTTGTGGCAATATTTCTTTAACTATTTTATAGACCAAGGCTATACTCCTATGATCGTGCCATCATTAGTAAGAAAAGAATCTCTTATTGGTACAGGAATGTTGCCTCAGTCTGAAGATGATTTGTACAAAGTAGGCGAAGGAGAATATTTAGCTGGTACCGCCGAAGTAGCTACTATGGGCTACCACATGAACGAAGTTTTGGATAAAGCAGAGCTTCCTAAAAAATATATTTCTTTTTCTCCTTGTTTCCGTGCTGAAGCTGGTAAACACGGTAAAGATGTAAAAGGTATAATTCGCGTACATGAATTCTTTAAAATAGAACAAGTTATTTTAACCGAAGCTTCTCACGAGGAATCTGTAAAATGGCACGAAGAAATTACAGCTCATGTAGAGCATCTAATGCAAACATTAAAATTGCCTTACCATGTTGTTGTTAATTGTGGCGGAGATCTTGGTCTTGGTCAGGTTAAAAAATACGATATCGAAGCTTGGATGCCTTCACAGCAAAAATACCGTGAGACTCATTCTTCTTCTTATTTCCACGACTTTCAAACACGTCGTTTGGGTATTAAATATCGTGATGATGATGGCAAACTAAAATTTGTTCACTCACTAAATAATACTGCATGTGCTACGTCTCGTTTGCCTGCAGCTCTAATAGAAAATTATCAACAAGCTGATGGGTCTGTAATTGTACCTGAAGTCTTGCGTCCTTATATGGGCAAAGACGTCATAAAGAAGATCTAGCTTATGCTTGGGGCTTCTACCTTAACATCTAAACAAGCTATTCTTCACGAGAAGAATAGAATCCACACAAAAAGAAAAAGAATATTTTTTTTAGTACTATTTATTTTATTAATAGTAGGTTTTTTCTATGTCATTAGAAAACCCTTTTTACGTTTCCAAAATGTAAATGTTTCCGGTAATACTTTGGTGGAATTATCTGATGTAAAAAGTTTTATCGACAATAAAATTGTTGGATATAAATTTTTCTTGATACCACGAAATTCTATAATCTTTCTAAAAAAGTTAGATTTAGAGCGTGATGTACTAAATAAATTTCCAAGACTTTCTGTAGTTTCTATTACTGGTAGCAAAGAACTAAATGTTGTACTTAGTGAGCCAATATTCGAAAGCATGTATTGTTCTTTGACTGGGGATTTATCTTTGCCTACATCTTGTGCGCTGCTTCATTCTGATGGCAAGATCGGATCTACTGCTCCTATTTATAGTCATTCACCATATTTTACTTTTTATAAAAAGCTGGATATTTTACCGGAAATAGGGTCACACATTTTAGGGGTAGAAGAGATTAATAGAATTAGCAAATTATCTGATGAAATATCTTCTTATAATATACCTGTAGCTGGGTTTGTTTATGGTGAAGATTACGACGAAGTATTGTTAGATACAGGCGGGGATTTTGCTTCTGCTCCAAGAATTAGAATACTTTTTGGTGCTACAAGTTTGGATATTAGTAAGACTTTGGGTATTGCTGCTAAGAACGAAGGAGTTAAAAAAGTCCTACTGGATGATTTAGGTAACCTGGACTATGTAGATTTGCGTTTTAGTGAGCAGGTAGTGTATAAAAAGAAAGGTGAAGAATAACTTTTGGCAAGATGTATTAGGAAAAGCCAAAGCGGAAAAACGTCCGCTTTTTGTGCTTGCACCTATGGCTGATGTTACTGACTGTGTATTTCGCGCACTGATTGCTAAATATTCTCGTGCTGGCGAGCCTGGCGGCGGCCCAGATGTATTCTGGACTGAATTCGTATCTGTAGATGGTCTTATGTCTAAAGGCCGCGAAGTCTTGCAGCGTGACCTAGTTTTTTCTGAAAAAGAAAGACCCATTGTTGCGCAGCTTTTTGGTGCTAAACCAGAGAACATGCGCGGCGCTGCAGCACTATGTAAAGAATTAGGGTTTGATGGTATAGACATTAATATGGGCTGTCCTGATAAAAGTATAGAGAAGCAGGGCGCCGGCGCATGTATGATGAAAAACCCAGAGAATGCTCGCGCAATTATTCGCGCTGCGATAGAAGGTGCTGACGGGTTACCTGTGTCTGTAAAAACACGTATTGGTTACAACAAAATAGAATATAAAGAATGGCTGGGTGAAATCTTGAAAGAAGATATAAAAGCCTTGACTGTGCACTTGCGTACACGTAAAGAAATGTCATTAGTTCCAGCGCACTGGGAACTGGCAAACGAGATAAACGAATACGTAAGAGGATTAAGACCCGATGTAGTCCTGCTAGGTAACGGCGACGTAAAGACATTAGGTGACGGAGCTATTAAATCTACAGAATCCGGATTTGACGGTGTTATGATTGGCCGCGGGATATTTGGCGCGCCATGGTTTTTTGATCGAGATAATGTAGCTGCTCCAAACCTAAAAGAGAAATTTAAAATACTGATAGAACATACTTATGAGTATGAGAAAAATTTAGGAGATATCAAAAGCTTTTCTATTATGAAAAAACACTACAAAGCATATATAAATGGCTTTGACGGTGCCAAAGAATTACGCGAAAAAATGATGGAAGCTAATTCTGCCAGCGAGGTAGAGAATACCCTAAACCTGTTTATGGAAGAAAATGGAGATATGCTAGAATAGACACATATGGCAAAGCAAGAAGTAGCGCATACTGTTTTATACAGAAAATACAGACCGGAAAATTTTAATGATGTTATTGGACAGGAGAACGCAGTATCTCTTGTTCGCTCTGCCGTAGAGAGCGGTAAACCAGCCCACGCTTATTTATTTACTGGAGGGCGCGGTTTGGGTAAGACTACAGTAGCTAGAATCTTTGCAAAAGAACTGGGTACAAAGCCAGGGGATATTTATGAAATAGACGCAGCATCTCGCCGCGGTATTGATGATATTCGTGAACTGCGTGACCATGTACGCAGTGCACCTCTAGAATCCAAATACAAAGTTTATATTATAGACGAGGTCCACATGCTAACTAAAGAAGCATTTAATGCACTATTAAAGACACTAGAAGAGCCGCCAGCGCATGCTATCTTTGTATTAGCTACAACTGACTTTGATAAAGTACCAGAGACAGTGCGCAGCCGTACACAACTATTAAGTTTCGTATATCCAGACCATTTGGTGCTGGAAGAATATGTTGCAAATATTGCCAAGAAAGAAAAAATAAAGATTTCCAAAGAAGCCGTATCTTTAATTGCAAAATTAGCTGACCGGTCTTACCGTGATGCATGCGGACGTTTAGAAGAAGCTATTGTGCGAGGCAATGGCGAAGAGATAGATGCCGAGACTGTCTCCGAAATGTTTGGCGTACCTAATAAGACAGTGCTGGAAAGTTTGGTAAAAGCTATAGCTTTGAAAGATCGCGCGGCTGCAGAAAAAGCTTTGTCTACAAAAAAATTCATGGATATAAACCAAGAAATGCTAATGTCTGTACTATTGTCTCACATTCGCGCGGTGCACATGCTAAAGCATGGCATGATGAAGGAAACCGAATCCGTAAAACTATACGGCAAAGACGAAACAGATTTCTTCAGTGTTATTGCCCAGTCAAAAGAAAACACACTGACTTCTCAAATAATTATAAAACTTCTTGATGCAGCGCAGATGGTAAAACGCAGCCCAATAAAATCTCTGCCACTAGAGCTTGTAGTACTGGAAATAGTATCTCAATAGTCCATAAAAAAAAGAACCCCGTGTTGGGGTTCATTTTGTTTAGTTTGTTTAATTTTTTAGTTTGTTTTGAATCCTATTAAAGAAATAATTTCATCTTTAGTGTAATTCATACCATCAAGTTTAATTTTTGATTGGTCGCCATTTTTTAAGCTTTGCCCAATTTTTTGTATGATTCGTATTTCAAAATCAGGGAAATTGTCTTCCAATAATCGTACCAATTCTTTTTTACATGTTGGTCCTAAAATTTCAAAAGGGTCGCGGATTAGAATATTTTCTTTCTTTTCCGTAAAATCAATGATTAAACTTGTTCCTCCGTTTACACGGATAAAATCTAAATTCTTTTCTTCCATGTAGCGTAGTATTCCAGATAGCTCGTGTCTATCTTCTCCAACAGGCGCATGCAGTAGTAAGGAAACAGGTCCTTTGCCTATCTGCACAACAGTAGCATTTAGTTTAGTTTTTGGAAGACCATCTTTGAATTCAAAATGTCCAATGAACATATCGTTAACATTGCCTATGGCAAGTATTGGTTTTTCTGTATATATCATATCTGTGTTATTTTTATATATAATAACATCTATATTTTAAACTGTCAAATAAAAACACACAGCTTATTTGCTATGTGTTTTTATTAAATCTAGCTTTTGCTGTTTGGTTAATCTCTTTAATTCGCCTTCGCGTTTGCGAACTTCTGCATAAGTCTCATAAGTTTCGCTATACTTTAGTGCTACTGGCCGGCGGATCTTTGTGTAATGCGCTCCAGATTTTAGGTTGTTATGACTATGTAGACGTTTCTCCAGGTCGTTTGTTGACCCAACGTACAGCGTCTTGTCATTACATTCTAAGATATAGGCATAATAGGGCATAGGGATATTGTAGCAC
>CAZWBZ010000009.1:1776-12305 GCA_964632605.1 uncultured Candidatus Saccharibacteria bacterium | reverse complement strand
CCAGACTAGGAATCGCCTCTCCCTGTCGGTCGAAACAGTCAATTTTTATAGTCGCCATTCTCCTTAAAAATTGCTGCCTGCGGTTCGATTCCTAAGACTAATAACCTGAAATAAAAGAAACCCCTCAGTAAATGAAGGGTTTCTTTTATTTTGCTACCAGACTAGGAATCGAACCTAGATTAAAAGCTTCAAAGGCTTCTGTCCTACCGTTAGACGATCTGGTAATTTATCTATTATACATATTTTGGCTGTTTTGTATAGGTATATTGGCTGTGGTATATTTTAATTATGGAAAATTTAAATCCTTTGAATAATAAACCCGAAATCAAACAGGACAAATATATGGATCTTATTAATGATTTTGGAATGTTTATTACACTAAATGCTACCAAGATAGAACAAGATGTAAAACCAGGCAGGGAAGCTGAACTAATTGAATTACGCCAGGCCCTGCGTAAACCTATAATAAATGGAATGAATTATGCAGACTTTATGTCAAAAGAGTGGAGTAAGTTAAAAGATCCAATAGTAGCGCAGGCATTGTTAACCCAAATTCATGGATTTTTGCAATACATAGAGCCAAGGTTAGAAATGCTAAAAGAAGGTAATTCTTGGTCTGTAAGATTTGCTGAGATAAAACAAAAATACATAGAAGTTATTAAAAATAATTAGAATATAAATATGACAAACGATTGTACACAAAATTGTGAGAGCTGTATGATGCCTTTTACTAAAGACACTGGCCACAGAGAAAATGAGAAATACTGCAGCCTGTGTTTTAAAGATGGTAAATTGTGTTACGAGGGGAATGATTTAAAAGAATTTAAAAAGGTTTGTTACGAAAGCATGCGTAAAAATGGTACAGGATATCTAAAAGCAAAACTTTTTACTTTTATGATTGGCTTCGCCCCTCGCTGGAAAAAGCAAAAATAAAAAAGGAACCCATTGGGTTCCTTTTGCGTTATGTTTTACTATAATTAAATAGTAAGGTTATTGCATTAAGATTCTTCCTCGCACATTATTTTTGAAATTTGGTCTACCCAAGATTCTTTACTTTCCCCAATGAAATCATTAAGTATTTCAGCTACTTCTTGGTAGCGAAGCGCTACAGCGTCAGGGTGAGTAAAAGCAAGAGATTTCTTTCGATCATTTAGGCGTAAAACCAAGGATAGTTTTGACGGGAAATTTTCCGGGATTAATTTGATTACTTCATCTATTCTTTTGGAAAGAATTATTGATGAATTTGATTGGCCTGCTTTGATGGTTTGTTCTTCTGTATTCATAAAGTTGTTTTTCTTTTAAAGTACATCTTATTCTTAATTTTGTCAAATCATTGATTATGATATAATTTAGAAATGTTACTGCTAACTATTAATGATAAAAATTTAGATTACAGCGATTACACTGAAAGAAAAACAGTTAAAGCTGTTATTGTAAATGACGTAGAGGAGACATTCCATATAACTACAAATCTTATTGGCGGCGGGGTAGAAGAAGGAGAGACCAATGAACAAGCCTTGCATCGAGAGGCCTTGGAAGAAGCAGGTATTACAATAGAAATAATAAAACCCTTGGGAACAGTAATTGGCTACAGAGACCATACAAAACAAAAATATGTTATAGATGGTTATCTTTGTAAATATGTAAATACTGTTGGGTCTCCCACAACATTGGACTCGAGAGAATTAACTATGGAAACCGTGTGGAATAAACAATTGGATTCCATAGAACATTTCGAAAATGAAGTACAGAAATTAGAAAAAATGGACTTAGTGGGAGTTACCCCGCAAAGATACGAATCCAAGATTCATAATCGTAAAATGGCGTTAACTTTCTTAAAAGAAGCGTTTAAAAAAGACTAGCCCTATACTAATTAATGCGCTTGTGGTATAATAGCTAAAGTTTAATAGTAACCAAAAAGACAATGGCAAATCCAAATTCAGCTCTTATGAAGCCAATGACAGTTAGTCCAGAATTGGCAGCTGTGGTAGGTACTGGTCCAATGCCCCGTTCAGAAGTCGTAAAGGCTTTGTGGGTATACATTAAGAAACATGATCTGCAAGATCCAACTAACAAAAGAAACATTATTGCAGATGACAAACTACTACCAGTTTTCGGTGGTGAAAAAGTTGTAAACATGTTCAAAATGACAAGTTTAGTATCAAAACATCTTTCATAATTTCGGCTTTATAAAAAAAGAACCCCTCTCTATCGGGGTTCTTTTTTTATGCTAAAATAGTTATATGGAAAAACCTAGACATGTCAGTGACAATTTAGAAGGCCTAAAAGAAAGACCGCTACAAATAGCGGACGAATCCGCTGTGCAAGAATCTTCTTTGGAAGAAATTAACGAAAGCGAGATTGTATGGTCAAAAGAAAATATAGATCAAGAATTCTTAAACGAAATTAATACTTTTGCAGATGATTATTTATTAGAAAATAAGATACCGTTAGCTGCTCGCACTGATATAGATAAAGACACAAATGAACCATTTCTTTATCTTGAAACAGAAAATGGTATTAATTACCAAGAATTCCAAATACCATTAGTTCCTAGACAGCTAATGGATTGGAACTTTCTTAAGATGGATATAAAAAACGTAGTAGAGCTTTGGAGAAGAACTCAAAAAGAATCTAATCCTCATGACGACGCAGTAGAACCCCATCAAACTGCCGCATAAAAAAACAGCCCCATTAATGGGGCTGTAATAATTTCGGTGTAGTATTTAACTACGCATTTTACTGTCTTTAAATTCTTCGTAAGTAAAAAATTTTGATTCTTTACTACTCATTGCTACATGGTTCCAGCATTCGATCTTGGATTCAGGATACAATTTTACGATACCGTAATGGTTTTTTGTTGGGTCTTTGATCATTTCAAATTTACCAAAGCCTTTTACATTAAGATGTCCTACAATTATTATTTTGTATTCTGGTTCTTTATCAAGAATTTGGAAATGCAGCGTTTTGTCTGGCTTTTCTACGATGTTCCAATACTTGGTTGATTCTATAACTGTTTTGTTGTCAGGGTAAAATATAGGATATCTCTCTTCGTTCTTTTTTCTCCGGGCAAAAGAGCTAAAAATTTTGTTACTCTTGCTCATAGTTGAAGAGGGTAACCCCATGTAAATTTGTGCCATCTCTGTTCTGAAAATGTTACTGCCGTTCATATATTTGATTATTTATTATATAGAAAATAACACCATTTTATGCCTTTGTCAAAAAAAGCTTTGAAATTTGGCTGTTTTAGTGTAATGTAGTCTTATATATGGCTGGGAATAATGAAGTTGTAATCCGCTTTAACAAAGTGTCATTTGAATATGGCCACAACAAACCTATTTTAAAAGAGGTCTCTTTTTCTGTGCGCCGCGGGTCTAAAATTACTATCATGGGACAAAACGGTGCTGGTAAATCAACTTTGTTTGGTCTTATTACCGGCAAATATTCTCCAGAAGACGGGGAAATTAATTTAGCCACAGGTACAACTATTGCTATTGCTCGCCAAGTTATTCCACGTGATGAGATGGATTTAACAGTGCGTGAATTTTTTGAAAAATGTTTTACTAAAAAAGTTTACGATATAGACCCAAGAATAGACGACGTCTTAGAAGTCGTTAACCTAAAAGGACACGAAAAAGTTCATGACCGCATAATAAAATCTTTTTCTGGTGGACAGCTGGCTCGTATGCTATTAGCATCAGCTCTTATTCAAGAGCCTGATATCTTACTGCTAGATGAACCAACAAACAATCTAGACAAAGCAGGTATTGCACACCTGACAGATTTTCTTGTTAACTATAAAAAAACAGTTCTTGTTATTTCTCACGATGCAGAATTCTTGAATGCGTTTACTCAGGGTGTTCTTTACCTTGATGTTCATACAAAATTGATTGAACAATACAGTGGTAACTACAATGACGTACTGCGCGACATTACTGTACGAGTAGAAAAAGAAAACATGAAGAATGCTCAACTTCAAAAGCAAATCATTGCCAAGAAAGAAAAAGCTAACCAGTTTGCATACAAAGGTGGTCAAATGCGTCTTGTTGCAAAAAAAATGAGAGAACTTGCCGAAGATCTAGAAGACGAATTAGTGGATGTAAGACAAGAAGACAAAACAATCCGTAATTTCCGTATTCCTGCGCAAGATGAAGTCTTGGGTGAAATAGCAAAGATTACATCTTTCTCTGTTGCTCATGGCAGTAAGATTAGTAAAAGAGCTGCAAACATTGTATTAAAAAAGAACCAGCATTTATTATTGCGTGGTCCTAATGGTATTGGTAAATCTACATTGCTGGAGAAAATAGCTGGTAGGAAAGAAGACGGAGTAGAAATTTCTAAAGATGTTCGTATTGGGTACTACCGTCAAGATTTCTCTAACATGAATTTTGACCACACTGTACATGAAATCTTAATTGAAGCTATGGAAAAATCCGGCACAATTACTCATGAAGAAACATTGCGCAGTGTTGCTGCTAGTTTTCTTATAACTGGTCCATTGATTTATACTAAATTTGCAACACTTTCCGAAGGTCAAAAAGGTCTAGTATCTTTTGCTCGTCTTGTTTTGGAAAAGCCTGGCCTACTAATATTGGATGAACCAACAAACCATATTAACTTTCGCCATATTCCTGTAATTGCTAAAGCATTAAATGAATACACTGGCGCTATGATACTGGTATCTCACGTTCCAGAATTCGTTAATGAAATTAGAATGGACGAAACGCTAGATTTGGATAAATAAAAAAAGCAGCAAATTTGCTGCTTTTTGTTATGTAATGATTAGTTCATCATAAGAAGATCTGTATCTTTGAGATTTAGGACAATTTTCGTTCCAACACTGGAATTCTTCACCCGGCTTAATTTCTAGTAGGTGATAGTATCCAAGATCTGGGGCTTTAAACCATAGTCTATATTTATCATCTATCTCGTCAATTATTTTAAAATAGTCATATTTTGCTAAAACTATTTTAACTTTTGAGTTAGGGTCATGTTCTATAAAAATTGGTCTATAGACACCTTGTACTTTTAAAGTTGCTAAATTAGCTTGGAATATTGCATCTTTAGTATCCCAATTTGTTCTAATCGTACCCAGAGATATATTTCTATTCTTACCTAAATAAACTATTTGTTCATCTCGACCATTATATGTTCGAGCTAATCTCGCGTACCTATCTCTTCCGGAGAGCACGTTTTGTCTGTGTATTTCTATACCATAATGAAAACCTTTTTCATTTGTATTTTTACCTATTGTAAATAAGTCTGACATATTGATATTTTTTAATTTTTACAATTAAACCATAGCAGGGGGTATGTGGCAAGTTTGTGGTAAAGTTACTAATTCTATAGAATGGGTATATGAAATTAGACACAATCCTAAAACAGCTTCCTTTTGGAAATACCATTCACGGAAATACCGATATAGAAATACAGCACATTACATTATCTTCTAAAGACGTAAAACAGGGCAGTTGTTTCTTTGCAGTAAAAGGCACAAATACCGACGGTCATGGGTTTATTGATGCTGCAATAGAAAAAGGCGCTACTGTAATTATTTGCGAAGAAGACCCAGGTTCATACAATCCAGATGTTACTTATGTTGTATTTACTAATAGTAGCCAAGTTGTTGGACCATTTGCGTCTATATTCTTTGGTAACCCATCAAACAATATGAAGGTAGTTGGTGTTACTGGTACAAACGGTAAAACAACAGTTTCTACTTTGCTTTATAGAATGCTTTCAGGGTTTCATCGCAGAGCGGGTCTTATTTCTACTGTGGAAAATATTATAGATGGTACTATTGTTGCTTCTACACATACAACACCGGACGCTATAACACTGCAGTCTTTGCTATCTCAAATGCATAATGCAGGATGTGAATATGTTGTAATGGAAGTCTCATCTCATTCTGTTGTTCAGCATAGAATAGGTGGTATTCATTTTACTGGAGCTATTTTTACAAATCTTACACACGACCATTTAGACTATCATCACACAATAGAGAATTACGCTGCAGCCAAAAAGACATTTTTTGATAACCTACCCGAAACTGCTTTTGCTATTACAAATACTGACGACCAATATGGCCGCGAAATGGTTAAAGACACGCACGCCAGTGTATTTACTTATGGTTTTAACAATATTGCAGACTTTAGTGAAAACGTTACATCTAAATTAGTTGGGCAGTTTAACCAATATAATTTATTGGCCGTATACACAGCTGGTATTAAACTTGGTTTTGAGGATTCTCATATAAAAAAAATATTAGGCGAAGTATTGCCACCACGTGGGCGTTTCGAACTTGTGGTTGATACTGACGGTATTCGCGGTATTGTTGACTATGCTCATACACCGGACGGTATTCAAAACGTTTTAGAAGCAGCCAAAGGTTTAGCAGGAGAGCGAGGCAATGTTATTGCTGTACTTGGATGTGGTGGCGATCGTGATACAGGCAAACGTCCTGTAATGGCTCGTATTGCTTATGATATTGCGGACAGTATTATTTTTACCAGTGACAACCCACGAAACGAAGACCCAGATAACATCTTGGCTCAAATGTATTCTGGTCTCCCAGAAGATATTGTAAAACCAGTATCTGTTATTGTAGATAGACATATGGCAATAAAGCACGCAAAAGAAATTTCAAAGTCAGGGGATATTATTATGATTTTAGGTAAAGGTCATGAGACTTACCAAGAAATAAATGGTGTCAAAAATCATTTCGATGACAAAGAAGAATTAACAGCTGCTTTTAGCTAGTTTTCTTGCGTTCTGCTATAATCTGTAGATATGAACAACTTTTTATCTACAGAAAATAATAACAACATTATTAAATCTCCAATTGTTATATTTGGAATAATTTTGACTTTGGGTATAGTTGGTTCAGCTATAATTGCCAGCCAGACAATGCTTAAAATAAAAAAAATAGGCGATGTCGTTACTGTTACTGGTAGTGCAAAAAAAGACATTGTGTCTGACAATGGTAAATTATGGATTACTTTTTCAAAGGGTACAAAAATTGCAAATCTTTCTTCTTCTTATGAAGCCATGAAAAAGGATTCAAATTCTATAGCGGCATATTTAAAATCTCAAGGTTTTACTGATGCTGAAATTACAATAAATGCTGTTCAAGCAGAAGATGTTTGGGACCAAAACGAAAGACTACGCAAAGACTATACATTACGCCAAAGCATAGAAGTTATGAGCTCTAATGTACAACTTGTAGATACTGTTAGTAAAAATATTACAGCTTTGTCTGCCCAAGGCATTGTTCTTAATGCTACTCCTAGTTATACATATTCTAAATTAGCTGATGATCGCGTTTCTTTGTTATCAGAAGCAATTGACGATGCAAAATTGCGCGCAGATGCTATTGCATCTAAAAGCGGGCGCAGTCTTGGTGATATCCAAAGCGCATCTTCTGGTGTAGTACAACTATTGTCTCCAGGTTCTGTAGAGGTTCAAGACTACGGTTCTTACGATACATCTACTATTAACAAAACTGTAATGATAACAAGTAAGGTTACTTTCTCTTTTAAATAGTATGTCATTCAAATTTCTACTAAAATCAATTTTTGTCTTTGTATTCTTTGTTAGTACAGCAAATGTTGCTTTTGCAGAAGTTATTAAAAATGCTGGTTTTACTAGCGCTACAATAATTGTATCTAACAGTGCCCCAAATGTTTCTGATCTTGTGCGTATGTCTATGCCTATTTATAACGAATCTGGCGGTACACTGTACGGGATTGTTCGTTTCTATGAAGATGACAAAAAAATATCAGAAAAATCTATTGTTTTAAAGACATCTGAATTTGGTGGATTTTCTTACGAATGGAAAGCTTTGCCTGGCTATCATAATTTTGTCTTAAAGCTAGAAGATACATTTGTCCAAATGCCAAAGCAAAATAAAAATATTGCTGTACTAGAAAATAGATTATCTGAAATTTCTGTTCGAACCCAAGGTTCAGCTGTTTCTCCAGAAGTCTCTAGTGGCGGAGAATTGTTTAAAGAATATGATGTTTCTTCTGAATCACAAGCACTGCCAGCTGATAGCGGGATAGATGCGTACCGCCAGGATTTTCTTTATGGGGCAGAAGTTAAAATAAATTCTATAAAGCAAGATATCAACGAAAGCGTAAAACAAAACGCAGAATATGAAAAAAGATTAAACAATCTAAAAGATTCTTTGCCTCGAGCAGACGGTAGCCTGCTAACACCTGTGCAGTATTTATATGCTTGGTTCTTAGGGGCAGTTGCTTATATTTTAGCAAATGCGTATCTTTTTTATGGGGTATTGGTTTTGGTTTTATTTTTGATACTTCGTTTTATTGTTAGAAAATTTCAGCATCGACACATCGGGCACTATAGATAATTTATGAGAAAGTTTTTTTTAGGTGTAATATTTTTACTAATATTTTTTTTAAGTCATTTATTTTTTCTTAAAATTATAGCTATTATTTTGGCAGTTATTTTGTTGCCTTTTCAACTTTTGACTGTTTTGCCGGTAGCTTTTATATATGATACTGTCATAGGAGGAGGGCAAAAGCCTGTTTATAGTATTATTACCATTTTGGCCATAATACTTTACGTATTCATAAAGCCTTACCTTCGTAAATCTGATGGGAATTTTTAAGAGAAAGAAAAAATATTCTTCTTTTGATATCGACACTGTATTCTTGGACAATGCTAATATGCCGGTCTTTGATCGTAGTCAAAAAGAAGGAACAATAGAACAAACAATAACAAAAAGAACAGTATCTATTATTATGGTTACTGCTTGTGTTTTGTTTTTCATTATTGGTCTCAAGGCCGTACATTTGCAGCTTGTAAAAGGCGAAAAATTTTCTACTCGCGCTGAAAATAATAGACTAAACGAAATACCCTTGTTTGCTCGTCGCGGTATTATTGAAGATAGAAACGGGGAACTATTGGCTTGGAATGCTCTAGAGACAGAAGATTTAAATTACGATGCTTCTATGGAATATATTCCAGATCGCTTGTATACAGAAAAATCCGGAATGAGCCATATCATTGGGTATGTTTCTTATCCTAAAAAAGATAGTAAAGGTGTTTACTGGCAACATTCATTTATTGGGCGTGATGGTATAGAAAAATTATACGACAAAGATCTTTCTGGTAAAAACGGAGCACGTCTTATCGAAGTCGATGTTACTGGTAATACTTTGTCTACAAACTTGGCTGAATATCCAATACCCGGAAAGAAGATGACTTTGACTGTAGATTCTCGTATGTCAGACGCTCTTTATTCTGCAATGGATTCTTTGTCCAAAGGCATGGGCTATCGTGGTGGCGGAGCTGTAATCATGGATATTAACAAAGGCGACATTTTATCTATGACTAGCTATCCGGAATATAATAGCTCTATCTTGTCTCGAGGAGATGACAAGGGCACTGTGGCTAGTTATTTTAGTGATTCACGGTCTATATTTCTTAACCGAGTCTTCCAGGGTGCTTATGCTCCTGGGTCTATTGTAAAGCCTTTTATTGCTCTTGAGGCCTTGCGTAAGGGTGTTATTACTCCAGAAGTCTCAATACTTTCTACTGGGTCTATGAGCGTACCTAATCCGTATAATCCATCAAATCCTACTATATTTAAAGACTGGCGTGTTAACGGTTACACTGATATGCGCGAAGCCATAGCCGTATCTTCTGACATTTATTTTTACCAAGTCGGCGGAGGCTTTGGTTCTCAAAAGGGAATTGGAATTAGTTCTATTGATAGTATTGCCAAAGCTTTTGGTATTGGTGAAAAGACAAATATAATTTTCCCTGGAGAAGTTGTTGGGAATATTCCTACACCAGCATGGAAAGAAAAAGTTTTCGACGGAGACCCATGGAGACTGGGAGATACTTATAACAGTTCTATTGGTCAGTACGGTTGGCAAGTAACACCTATTCAGATGGCTCGCGCTACTGCTGGTATTGCAACCGGCGGCATACTGCCAACACCAAGAATTACATTTAATGAAAATATTAAAACTCAAAAAGTTAAAGAAGAAATAACCCCAGAAATGTATCAAGTTGTTCGCGAAGGTATGCGTATGACCGTAACTGATGGTACTGCTACTATTTTAAATATCCCGCAAATGTCTGTAGCTGTAAAAACAGGTACTGCTCAGGTTGGGGTAAACAATGCACGTATCAATTCTTGGGTCGTTGGGTTTTTCCCTTATGAGAACCCTAAATATGCTTTTGCTGTTCTGATGGAAGGAGCTCCTTATACAGCGTCACAGTCTGCTAGTTTCGTCATGAGAGACTTTTTCCAGATACTAGGTATGCAGCATCCCGAAGTTCTCGAGTACCTAGAAAAGGGTGAATAAGTGTGCTATAATACCTAAATGGAAGAAAAAATATACATAACTAAAGAAAATAAAGAAGAATTAGAAGCAGAGCTAGTAATGCGCCGCGGTGAAAAACGCAAGGAAATTAAAGACCAACTAGAATTTGCTAAATCTCTTGGTGACCTATCAGAAAACGCAGAATACCACCAAGCTCGCGAAGACCAAGGT
>CAZWBZ010000009.1:0-1766 GCA_964632605.1 uncultured Candidatus Saccharibacteria bacterium | reverse complement strand
GCTGAAATCGAACACCTATTGCAGGTTGCCGAAGTTGCTACTAAGAACAAACACAATGTTGTAGATATTGGTGCACGTGTAGTACTACAAAAGAAAGGCGACAAAAAAGAAATGGAATTTACTATTGTTGGAGGCGAAGAAGCTGACATTGCAGAAGGTAAAATTTCTTATCTTTCACCAATTGGTGCAGCTATCTTTAACAAAAAAGTTGGAGATGAATGTGTTGCTAATACTCCAAAAGGCGAAGTCTCTTATACTGTTATTAAAGTTTCATAAAACATGGCGGGATTAGATGAATTGCGCAGTGTTCGCTTGGCTAAAAAAAAGCTTTTAGAAGATGCTGGGATTTCTTGTTATCCTGCTAGCGTACCTAGAACTCACTCTGTCTCAGAAATAAAAGATTCATTTGAAGATCTCTCTTCAAATGGTAATAATGTTTCTATCGCTGGACGCATTACAGCTATTCGTGGCCAGGGTGCAATACTTTTTATAACACTACTAGACGGCGGGTCTTCTTTTCAAGCCGTTTTTAAGAAAGACGAAATAGATGAACAAGCTTTTTCTCTTTTTGTTGATGGGTCAGATATTGGAGATATTATCTCTGTAACTGGAACACTTTTTACAACACAACGTGGAGAAAATAGTCTTTTGGTTAAAGAATGGACTATGGCTACAAAATCATTGCTTCCTTTGCCAGAAAAATGGCACGGTCTTGAAGACGATGAAGAACGTAACCGTAAACGTTATCTAGAAATGATATCTGACAATGGGGTATATAACCGTATGGTTATGCGCAGCCGTATTGTTAGTACTATTCGTAATTTTTTTGATAGCAGAGATTTTATAGAAGTAGAAACACCAGTACTGCAGTCTCAAGCTGGCGGTGCTAATGCTAAGACTTTTGATACTCATCATAATGATTATGATATGGACATGGTTATGCGTATTGCTGTAGAGCTAGATCACAAAATGATTATGGCATCTGGGATACCACGCATCTATGAAATAGGTAAAATGTTTCGTAACGAAGGTTCTGACCCGTCTCACATTCAAGAATTCACTATGATTGAATGGTACGCAGCATATGAGACATTGGAAACAAATATGGCTTGGACTGAAGAATTGTTGAAAAAGCTAGCAATAGAAATCGCAGGCAAAGATACATTCAAAGCCTATGATAAAGACGGTAATGAACACGAGATAGATTTTGCTGGAGTATGGCCACGCAGAAAATTCGGAGATCTTCTGATGGAATATGCTGGACTAGACTACAACACTATTACAGATGAAGAGTTAAAGATCGAAGCCGCAAAATACGGCATGCCACAAGATGAAATCAAGAAAACAGGCCGCGCAAATATGTTGGACTATGTTTACAAACGTACTGCTCGTCCTAAACTAATTTCACCAACATTTGTTACGCATTATCCGGGTGCGTTAAAGCCATTGGCTCAGCAAAATGCAGATGGTAGTGCCGAAGTTTGCCAACTAATTATTGCCGGCGCTGAAATAACTAACCAATATGCAGAGCTTGTTGACCCAGTAGTAGAAAGAGCTTTACTTGAAGACCAGGCCCGCGCAGGCGCAGCAGGCGACGAGGAAGCCATGCAGGTAGACGAACGCTTCTTGGCTGCTATGGAGCACGGTATGCCGCCTATGACAGGTTTTGGAATGGGCATAGACCGTATTGTAGCTATTCTTACAGAGCAAAAGAACTTGCGTGATACTATATATTTCCCAATCATGCGTCCTAAATCTGAATAAAA
>CAZWBZ010000008.1:0-40259 GCA_964632605.1 uncultured Candidatus Saccharibacteria bacterium | reverse complement strand
CTGCGCATTGCCGTACACCCGCGCATTGCCGTACACCTGCGCATTGCCGTACACCCGCGCATCGCCGTACACCCGCGCATCGCCGTACACCTGCGCATTGCCGGACACCCACGCATCGCCGGACTGGTCAAGGTTTTCAACCTTTTCTACCCATCCACCCTCGTCTCCGGCTTTTACTCCATAAATATCAATATCCACAAGCGCAACAATTTTGAAAATTGTAACGCCCATTGCGATTTTAGTTTTTTCAGAAAGTTTGTATTTCATAAGTATCCCCAGTTAGTTTTTAATAAGGTCGGAAAAATTGACCCCGTTTTGTGAATAAACCTTTGCTAAAGTATCCGTATACTCGGCGCCGGTTTTAGTATCGAGCAACCTTGTTACGGGAAACCCATCTTTTCCGAATAGCGGATTGGGCCCCATCAAAAAAAGCTGCGTTTGGTAACTCTCCTTTGCGAAATAACGCTCCCAGCCAGCCTTGAATCGCTCAGACTCGCTCAGCAGGAGAGGAACGCCGTACAGCAGCTTGCATTCTGATTTAACCTCCTGGGCGTAGTTTGCTGAGCCGTCTCCCATAACCTGGCTGATTCGCTGGTACATAGCCGCCCAAAGTGCATTCTGGTCCAACGTGCGGTTCTTGCTGGTGCTCCACCTTAGCCGGATGTATTTGTGCTCGCACCACAAGGCCCAGATGGTGCTAATGGCAGAACGAAAAGCGGCGAAAGAATTAATAACTGTCTCGGATTCTTTTATTACCTGGCCGCCTAAAAGCTGCTTTCTTGACTCAACCCAACAGTCAAACCCAACATGCACATGGTAATCTCGATAGCAGTTTGGCCACGCTGAATCCTCGCCGTGAATCGTTACGTCGAACTCATATGGCGGTCGGCTGACTATGTCATCGAACGCTAGGCGAGACTCTAATTCGCGCTCGATCATTCGAATAAATCCATTGTCTTTTTTGTTTCCTGAAATCGAGCACCAGCAAGCTCAATGTTGATTTTTGCCTGCTTAAAATATGAATCTTTTAGCTCAACGCCTATCGCTTTTCTTCCCATTGAAACAGGGCTATAAACTTCGCTTCCAACCCCCATAAACGGGGTTAAAACAACCTCGCCAGGGTTTGAATAAAGGTCAACAAGTCGGTCAATTACATCAAGTTGAAGCGGGTGCACATGCTTCTCGTCGTCGTCTTCTTTTGAATCGCGGAAAGGCAATACATTGTCAATCCTTACATCATCCCAAACGCTTGAAGCGTATCGCTGCCAGATGTAATGGCTTAGCTTATTTGATTTAGGATCTTGGTGATCGTAATAGGTTTTGTTTAAACGATCCCACAACTCTTCGGCAGTTAATTTACTGTCGTTGGCGTTATTCCATGCCTGCAAAATGTTTGGCAGTATAGGCACATCACCAGCATAGTGTTTTAACCCGCATGTGTGTGTGACCGGAACCTCGTTTGTTCCGTTGCGCGTGAAAACCAAAACATAATCAGGCATTGCCGTGAAGCATTGTGTTGAGTCCTCAACAATCAGTTTGTGCATTAGGCTCTTAACCATAGTACGCATACGAACCTTCAGCGGCTCTTTCCATACCGTAATTCTGTTTCGATAGTGAAAACCATGTTTTGCGTGAATGCGAATAATTTCGTTTGGGAAATCCCACAAGAAACATGAATTATCAAAAACGTCGGTACAGTGCACCGCACTTATACGGCCTGGCTTTGTAACCCTTGCAATTTGCTCAACTAAAAAGTCATATTGCTCTAAAAACTGCTCTTTCGAATCGCAGTTGCTAAAATCGCGCTCGCTAGAACTGTAGTTATAAAGTCCGGCAAATGGCGGCGAATAGATGCTAAGGTCAATCGACTTGTCAGGAAGAGTAGGCAGTATTTCCATGCAGTCAGAATTGTAGATGGCGTATTGATCGGTTATTACTTGCTCTTTGGTTGTGCTCATTTTAAAAACCCAGGTAATTTAGCTTTGTGGTCAAAGCCTTTTTGTGTATGAATGAATGAACCATTTACGTTTTTAACTAAATTCTCGTAAAGCTCAATCGCTTTTTTTGTTTTCTGTTGCAGGGCTTCCATAACTCTTTCTTGCCCGTATGAAATAACCAGATCAACAGTGACTGGACGTGTTTGGCCAAACCTCCAAAATCGTCTAATTGATTGGTAATACTGTTCATAGCTCCACGTAGGGAAGTATACCGTGTGGTTGCAGTGTTGCCAGTTTAAACCCATTGAAGTTATAGAAGACTTTGTAATTAGCCGCTTGATATTTCCTTCTGCGAAATCCATCAAAATAGATTCCTTTTTATCAAGCGTCATTGATCCAATAATTTCAACGGCTTCTGAATCAAGCTCTTTTAATTTAGCGCTTTCGTCATTTGTATTGCACCAATACACAGATGTTTTACCTTCCGCCAGTTCAACCGCCTTGGCGCATCGTTCATCGGTTGTCTGCTTTTGCTCAACTCTAACCTCACTCATGGTTTTTGCTGGCATTGCAAACAAAGACTCTTGTCCGTTTATGCACCACGTTTTATCGTTTTGAACAATGTGAGTATTTGTTAATAAATCTGGCAAAATATATCGCGTGTCGTCATACCCTAAATCGCTTGGGCGCTTAACCATCATTGCCCACTGATTAACCCACGCAAAAAAATCATTTTCGGCATGTGGTTTTAAATAAAATTTTTCGCCTATGTTTCTGTTAGTAGGATCAACAGAATTCTGATTAGATTTAAAGAACTTTGTTAGCATGTCCATATAGCCCATATAGCCAAGGGCCTCGCTGCTGTTTCCAAGCTCTATAAAGTCATTAGGGCTAGGCGTTGCTGTTGCTAAAAACCTGTACCGAACCTTTTTTATAAAGGCGACTATCTCATCGCGCATTGCACCTTGGAAGTTCTTTAGGATGCTGGACTCATCAAGCAGAACGCCTTCAAAATCGTCAGGGTTAAATAGGTGCAGGCGTTCATAGTTTGCCACCACTATTTTTTTTGTGTGTTTTCCGTCGCGGCTTTGCTCTATTGAATCAATGCCTATCTTTTCGGCCTCTTTGATAAACTGAAAAGCAACAGCAAGCGGAGTTAAGATAAGAACGCAGCCATTAGTCTTTTGAACGATGTTTTGAGCTATGGATAGCTGTATTAGTGTTTTGCCAAGTCCAGTATCAAGGAAAGTAGCATAGCGACCTTTTGCAACTGATTTAGCTATGACGCAGTTTTGAAAGTCGAAGCCAATTTCTGGCAGGTAAACCGCCTCAAATCCGCTATTGGAAAGTTTGTGGCGCTTTGATTCTAAAAATTCGAGATAATTCATGATATTAACCTCCCCAGGTTGCCTAATTGTGGGCCATTGTTGTTAGCGTGTCAAGTAGTTGTTGCTGGCTCAAGCCTTCTGCATCAAGATGATTCAAAAGAACAAGATTGAATTCAGACTGTTTTTCAATAATCTCTAATAATTTTTCGTTCATTAGTCATAACCTCTGTTTGATTGTTTGGTTTCTTTTGGTGTTAATGCGTAGCCCAAATCGACAAACCTGGACTCGTGCAAGCGCGCTCCTAATCCATCGGTTCCGACTTCGCCTTCTCGGTTTTTAGTGGTAATTATTTCCGCAATTCCTTTATCAACTGAATCAGGGTTATAAACCTCATCCCGGTAGATAAAGCTGATAATGTCGGCGTCTTGTTCAAGCTGGCCGGACTCTCTGAGATCGGATGATATTGGGCGCCGCTTTTGCTCCTCGCACTTCCGGCTAAGCTGGCTAAGAACTAGCACCGGGCAGGCGCAGGCCTTGGCCATGGCTTTAAGTTGTCTCGAAACCTCGGAAACCTCCTCAAATCTGGTCGCTGACTTGCAGCGCATAAGCTGCAGGTAGTCGATCATAATCAGCTTTAGGTTGCCATTTTTGGCAATCTTCCGTGCGATGTTGAATGCGTGGCCAACATCCATGCCGCCCCTATCGTCGATGATGACGTTTAGGCCAATCAGCTTGCGGGCGCCCGCTTCAAGCATTGGCCAGTCTCGTTCCCCTAGCTCGCCTTTTTTGTACTTTCCATAACTAATCGCAGCAGCTGCGCATATCAGTTTGTCAACAAGTTGTTCTTTGGTCATTTCGAGCGAGAACACCAGAACGTCACCCTGTTTGGCCGCCGCAGCAACGATGTTGAGCGCCAGAGTCGTTTTACCCATTGCAGGCCTTCCGGCGATTATGATCATTTCCCCCGGCTCCATCCCACCGTAGCGCTCATCCAGCGCATGGAATCCGGTGAAAGTTATGTTGGTTGGCACATTCCCATTGGCTCGATTATCAAGCGCCTCAAATCGGCCTTTGATTAGCTCCTTGAAGGTGTCGAATTTATCCGCCCTGGTTGTTCCGTCGATGATGGCCATTTGGCTCTGAGCGTGGGTAATTAGCTCCTGCGTGGTGTACTGGCCAGAACTTGTGGCGTCTATGACGTTTTGGCAGCTTTCAACGATTTTGCGCTGTAGTGATTTCTCGCCAATGATCCGAGCGTAGGCAACCAGGTTGCTGGTGCTCGATACGCTTTCGGCCAGCTGTATGATAAAACCCATCCCGCCGATTTCGTCCAGCTTGTTGCCAGCCTGCAGGCTCTCAGAAACCGTCACCGCGTCAATAGGGTGCCCGGTAGACGCCAGCATGTGAATTGCCCGGAATATGACCCGGTTTCTGGCCACGTAAAAATCAAGGTGGGTAATCAGGTCTAAAACGTCATGCAGCTTCTCAGGGTCTAACATCAGGCCGCCAATAACCGCTTGCTCGGCTTCGATAGAGTGATTCATACGAACAATTCCATCATGGCCTGCTTTCCTGCCTGCGTTAGCTGGTAAACATCTTGTTGATCAAGGTACCAGAGTTTTAGATAGCCTTTTCGAACGTAAACTAGGAACGTCAACCGCCAGTCCTTTTGCTTCTTGTCGCTTATCAGGTGATCACGCTTGAATGTCTCCCAGCCTAAGCGCAGGTACTCTTCTGGAAGCCCAATAGTTCTAGCGTAGGCAAATACCCCGCTATCGGCTGGAAGTAAGGTTTCCCCGTTTTCCTTACATTGGCTTGCCCACTGGCTAAAGGTTAAGTCGGTTTTTGATTTCTTAGGCGCACTCTTATTATTTAATTCTTTATTATTTAATTCGTCGGAAATTTTTCCGACCCTGCTCGGATTTTTTTCCGACCCTTTGGCCTCAGAGTTCGGATTTTTTTCCGACCCTGTGTAGTCCCATAGCTTGCCTTTTTTGGTGACACGCACATAAGTTTTGTTGTCAAAACAGCCAACCGATACTAGGCCTTTTTCCTCAAGTTGCTTCAGCATCCGGTATGCCGTGTCGGCCTTGTCGGTCAGAATAGGAAGCTCATGGCAGATCTTGTTCTTGCTGATGTTGTACCAGGCCTCGCCGTCTTTGATATGCTCGTTTGCCCAGCTGGGAAGGCCATATAGGAATGAAAAAAGGATTGCTTGCTGGCAGTTAAGGCCCCACTCGGTGGCCCGCTGCTGGTTTATTAGAATTGTAAAACGCATAAATTTTACCCATAAAAAAGCGCCTAGGATTGCTGGGTGGTCTGTTTTAAAGCCTCCAAAGGGTATGACGACCCAAGCAATAAAACACCAGCAATCCTAGACGCTCTAGGTTTGTCATAATATTTTGGATTTACCCCCCACCACAAGGGGCGCCTTTCGGCACTTACAATTCTGGCACAGCTAGATATTTTTGCAATAGGCTGGCGAAAAAAAACCGGGGTTATCCGGTTGTTGACCTGACTAGTGCCGGGTTTTTGTTTGCTCAAATCCGCTGCACTTAACGACGCAAAGGCCATCTAAGTCAGGCTTGCTTATCTTCGGCATTAATTCAAAGTTTAGGGTATGACAGTCCATGCTGTGCTTGTGATCGCAGGCCATGCACATTCCGCCTTTTGGGATATGCGTTACTTCTGCCATGTTTCCCCCTATACCTTGGTTAGTGAGTCGCGCCAGTTATTAAGATACAATCGCCGCCCATGGGTAAAAAAATAACTCTCTTTATGACAAATATTAGGCTCTAAATCATATCCATATATTGATCCATCCTCATCCCGAGCCACCCACTCAACCCAAACTGGAACGGTGTACTCTTGGCCCTCGAAGGTTATTGTTTTAGTGTCCGTCATAAAATAAACTCTACATAAGGCTCTAAAATATCGCCATTTTGATTATCAAATCTTCCTTCCAGCTCAACCACGCAGATTGCTCTGTGCATTCCATATGGCTTTCCGTCATCGGTAATATTTAAATTGGCATTATGCTTTAACAATAGCTCTTGCAAATCACGCCTAAATTTTTTCTCTCTTTCTTGAATGCTTGCGTTCATGGCTTGGCCCTCTTAGGCATTACAAGTTTTGGAAATTCAACGTCGAGGCCTGTTTTGTCGATTCGCTTAACCTCAAATAGAGCGATGTAACCATCTGCCTCGTGAGCGTACACAGCACGGTTTTGAGTGCAGGCCAAGGAAATACCAGACTGTCCACGACCTGATTGCCTAGCCACTTCTTCCTGGCCGTACTCTTCGACAACGTCTTTTAGCGTTTTCATTAATTGCTCCAGTTGTTATTCAAAACCCACCTAGGCCGCTTGGCTGGCCCTACCACGGAAAACCAGTTGCGCCGTCCCCCAGGTGGGTTTGGGATAGAAACTAGCCTTCTAGGCAAGCTAACCAAGCAAGATAAGCGACACGCTTGGCGTGCTCTTCTTGGTCTTCTAATGGCAAAGGAGTAATTCCACTGCCAACTGATTCCCACCACACTTTAAAATCTTGTAATGCGAAATCGGTTAATTCTTCCACGCTTCCCCCAGTTAATTGGTTGAACCGTCAAGGATTGCTTGACAGTTGGTTGATTTAGTCGCTAGAACAGCTTGAGCTATCAGAACTTGAGCTTGAACTGTAGCTGTCACTGCAAGAGCTTGAGTCGTAAGAAATAACCCTGTCGGCAACAATCTCAACAATTTCTATCCCTTCATTTGCCATAAACTCAGACATACTTACTCGGCGGTTGTACCGGCGCTCGTAATCCACTTTTCGTCGTTCTGCTTCTGTTCTGCTGATCTCATTTTAATTCCTATTTGCTTGATGGTTGGTTGATTGAAAGCCCCCGTTGCCAGGGGCAGTGTTGTGAATCTAGTCCGTCGTAAGGTTTACCTATGCCCTCGCACTGCAACCCCATAGCGGGTAGCGCCACTGCGCATTCACAACAACTACAGATTACCACAATTATCGCCTCGCGCAATATTTTTCTTGCTTTTTTTATCGCCTCGCGCAATACTGAATTCAGACAAACAAAAGGGGAACAACCATGAACTATCAAGAACTACTCGACCAAGCGGAGCTTAACGGCTTTGTAAAAGTGCCAACGCAGCCTAAGTACGAGCGGGTTACTCTGTACTCAATTTCAGCATATACAGCAGCTTTTCCAGACCATGTTTTTTATGATGATTGCAAATTCATTCTGGTAGGCGAGGAGTGCGATGAGGAAATTAATACCGCAGACGATCTTAAGGCGGCTTTACCGCCTATGGGGGTTTAAATGGCACTAACTTTTAAGCCAAAGCCTGGTAAGCCGCATATTAAGATTAGGGTGACGTACGGCATTTGTTATCTTTGGCCGCACTACATTGGAAATAATTTAGGGGCACATGATGTGCAAATGTACTGTCTTAGAGTAAATCCTGGCAGCTACAGAACTCCAGGCGAAGCAGCCCGAGCTATGCACTACGGGAGCGAAACGAAATGAAACTAGTGCGCTATTTTATCCTCACCGCATTGTCATTTTACTGCGCCGGACAGTTCATTGCATGGTGGGATATGCTATGAAAAATAAGCCAATTAATTACGCTTTAATGGTTACAGAAGTAAAAGGCAAGCATCACGGAACACTGGTCTACAAAGGCCGCGAGTACAACATTAAAGAACGCGAGCATTACCGCGTTATCCCAGGCCTTCACAAAATGGCAGGAATTAAAAAATGAGCACAGAAATAGTAACAACAAACGAATCAGCGGCAGTTCTGCAAGTAATCGAGCGCCTTGTTTTAAATGACTCGGTATCCATAGAAAAAGTTGAAAAAATGCTTGATATGCAGGAACGCATTTTAAATCGCAACGCGCATCAAGCATTCACCGCAGACCTTGCCGCCATGCAGACAGAATTGCCATTGGTTTCAAAAAATGGGCGCGGCCACAATCAGGCCAAATATGCGCTACTTGAGGACATTAACCAGGCAATCCGTCCTGCGCTGCAGAAGTATGGCTTTGCCGTTACTTTCCGAGTCCAGCAGACAGAAAAGCAGGTCACTATTGCCGCTGTGCTGTCTCACCGTATGGGGCACAGCTCGGAGACAACTATCACCCTGCCTATTGACGTTTCTGGCTCCAAAAACGCCACTCAGGCTGTAGGATCAACTATCTCATATGGCAAACGCTATGCAATTGGAGCACTGCTAAATATAAGCACAGGAGACGACAACGACGCAGCGTCAGCCCAGCCAGTTAAAACCGTTTCACCAGGGCAAGCTAAAACGCTGCAGGCGATATTCGACAAACTGTCAGAGACCAACCAAGAAATATTTTATGGCTGGCTTGGCGAGCCAAAGTACGTTCCTGCGCATATGTTTAACGATGCCCAGGCGTGGCTAGCAAATGCACAACAATCAGAGGCGCAAGCCAATGCCACTTGAGCTATTCGACTGCGAACAAAATAGTGCTGAATGGGATTTCCAGCGCTCTCAAGTGATCACGGCTAGCAATATGAGCAAGGTGCTGGCCAAGGGTGAAGGCAAGACGCGCAGCAAGTACGCAAGGCAGATAGCAGCTGCCAGGTATCGTGGCGAGGCATGGAAGGAATGGGAAGGAAATGCAGACACGGAGCGCGGTCACGAGTGGGAGCCTCTGGCGGTTGATTATTACAAGACAATCACCGGCAACACCGGTAACAAAGTTGGATTTGCTCTTAACTTCCAAGAACTTGGCGGAATTGGTTACTCGCCTGACTATGTGCTAACAGATGGCCTGCTAGAGATTAAGAGCCGCAAGCCTGATCTGCAGGTTGAGCTGCTGGAATCAGGAAAAGTCCCAAGCGAGCACAAAGCTCAAATACAAACCGGACTTTTGGTTATGGATTGCGAATGGCTTGACTTTGTTTGCTACTGCAAAGGAATGCCGACTTTTTTGAAGCGTGTTTACAGAGATGGTGAATATTTAAAAAATATGCTGATTGAGTGCATTGCTTTTTACAATGAAGTTGAACGTATAGAGCAAATGCTAATCAGCTACGACACAAAGAAAACTTGGATTTAATGCGGTTCTCCGCAGAATAACCTGGGGAGGTTTTATGAGCTTAAGCCAAAATGAATTTAATGTCTTAATAGTCCGACGCGGCCAGGAGACAAACCACGCGATAGCCGATCACAAGGCGCGTGAGCAGGAGCGTGAGCAGATAGCCAAGCAGGTAGAGGAGTTTTTGAAGAGAGGCCGGGAGATTGAAGTTCTGCCGCCAGCCGGCCACTCGATGGCGCCAACCTATATCAGCTCAATGTCATCAGCCGAGCTCAATTTTTTGGAAGTGACTGTTTCAAACCTGCGCTCATCGTTCGGAAAACAGATTAGCATCCGGCAAGATCCGCAAAGCGGAATGTACAAAGCGTTTTATCACGGTGAGCAGCTGGGCGAACTGCACAAGACAGTTACAGCAGCGGAAAAAGCGATAAAAAATCGCGGCATTAAAGACCGGCAGAAGGCAAAAGCCGTAGTCATGAAAGGTCGCAATCTTGAACTTTTAGCCGATCACTATGGGAATAATAAAAAATGAACGACATTGTCGCACTGTCAACTCTGGCATTAATTATCCTATTCATCGCTTTTGTCGTGAAGGCCCGCAACAAATGAGCAACATGTTTTTACGAATGCCAAAGCAAAACCCTGTGCACCTTCTGCATGGGGTTACTATCGCCCATAACAGCACATGGGTAGAGATTAAAAAGTCCAGGTGGGGCAAAAAAAACAAGGCGCAGATGCGCTATGAAACACGCGGATTAGAGGCGCTTGCCGCGCACTACAAAAGCAATCAGCAGGCGTTTAATTTCGCCATGGATGCAATAGTTGATTGGGAGTTTTATATAACGCTGTACTGCACAACGCCGAACGGAATACAGTACAATCGTTATTTGCCCGTGTTCAGAGAAAAAACCAGCTTTAAACTAATGGCAGGTTTCATAGAATCATCCGTGATTCCGCTGGTTAAAACTAAAGACTGCGTCGAGTATGGTTATTATGGGATTACAGATTCCCCTCGCTAACCCACGTCCCAGGCGTTCCAGCAACGGTGCCAAGCGAGCACACCGCACAGATTCAAACGGGCCTCTGGGTTATGGAAGAGGATTGGTTGGACTTCATGTGCTACTGCAAGGGAATGCCAGCATTTTTACGCAGGGTTTACCGGGATGACGCTTACATAAAAAACATGCAGATCGAATGCATAAAATTCTATGAAGACGTCGAACGAATTGAACAGATGCTTATTACTTACGACACAAAAAAACTTTGGATTTAACGCACCGTGGCGCATCAAAAGCTGTCACAGCCTTGCGCAGACACGCGCTCAAATACGTATCCAATGCTAAAAACATGCGCAAACAAGTTTCTAATGAGGAATAAATTATGCCAGTAGAATTTAAGCCTAAGGCGGGTAAGCCGCATATTAAAATTTATATAGATAAGTGTGTTTGTTATTTATGGCCTTTTAATTTAACAAATCCTATTTTTTCAAACGTTGCCGACCACCAAGAACGATTAGCAATGGGATATTGCAGCATGGTTAATTTTGGGCATTACAAAACTCCAGGAGAAGCAGCCAGGGCGCTGCATGGGATTAAATAGCTACGGAATCTATTACGACTCAGCAAACGCACAGGAGTCAAGAAATAGATAGGCGTCCATTTCAGTGTCGAATTTGTGCATTTGATACGCAGAAACACGCCAAACCACATCTCCATTCCTGCCTCCAAAATCGAGGTATAGCGTCTCTCCACCGGTCGCCTTTGCAACAGCCGCAAAGGTGTACCACTTGCCCACCACGGGAACCACCACACCGCTAACTAACTGGCTGGTAGCCCTATCCCAAACGTTCACAGTAACCCCCGCGCCAGACACAACCTTAATGTCAATCGTCACAACATACCATCCGGCGGTTGTTGTTATTGAGCTTGCTGGAGAAGATAGGGATGTGTATTCAAGTGACGTGAAGGCAGCCCTAGTAAATTCGTTACAGCTAGCATAGATGCGTCCGTCGCTCACTACTGTACCGGTCAGGTTAAACGAACCGTTGCCGGTATCTGCTGCGGTAGTAAGTGACGCCGACATGATTCTAGATGGCCCATAACTAGCCACTTTTGAGCTTCTTGGCGGTGAATTGATAGCTCTTCCAGTTGCGCGCGATCCACCATTAGTTATCCCGCCCTCAGCGTGAACCATTCCGGTAACGAACGGCATGTGACTACCTGAACCTGTGTACCACCCTCCATCAGTGTACGGGTTCTCAATTTTTACCCACGAACTTTCAGGGTAGTCTACGGTGAAAGGCCCACCTCCAAATCCTGATTGTGTTTCAACTCGGCAATCGCTAGCGACAACTTGAGTGTTAGGCGCTTTAAGCCAAATGTCGGTAGCGATTCCACTCGAAATATTCAGCCGTCGCGTAGAGCCGTTTATTGGCCCGTCGATAATTATAGTGCGGTTCGTTAGAGTCTGGTCGCTCCTAACCTCAGCAGCCCACGCATCTATGGTAGTGCTACCGCCTCGCACAAATCCGTTATTTTCAAACCATGCCCCGATTAAATTAATTGGAACCAAATAACGAGGGGCAACGTACAAATACAAACCTATATCGTTTGACTCAATAATTGTCCCGTGAAACTGCAGCCCGCCGAATCCGTCTGTCACCTGGTTGTGAATATATATCGCACACTGGTTGCTTGATATTTCACCGCCAAAAAAGTATTTGTTCCCTGCGTGCATAGTGTTAGTTGCGCCAACTGGGTATCGGCTATCGATGCTATACATTGCGTATTTGTTATTTTTTAATCCGCATGAATAGAATTCGGTACCAATGTTTCCAAACGGGAATTGAACGGCTTTTTCAAACCCTTCAATTGTTACGCCATAAAACCTGACATTATTGGCATACTCGTCATTTGCTACCCAGTCCGATGGATCTGTTTTGCCGAATGTAAATCCTACACCTGTGTATGCGGTATTGGAGAATAACCCTATATTTCTAATCTCGCTGTGATAATCCCAAAACCTATATAAAGGCGTTTGCTGGGCTGTAAACGTATAAGTAAACGCCGCAACAGCATCATTAAATGGTTTTATTCTTGTTTTTGTAGATCCGTCACCATAAATAATTGTTTTATTGTTAATTTCAACATTTAAATGATAAGCGCCACCTGGGAAATAAACGGCTTTTTGTGTATTTATAGCGTATTGCGCGGCGGAGGTTAAATTCTCCGTGGATGTTCCAGCTTCAACCGCCTCTATCTGTTCTTCTGTAAGAAAGTCAAAAACGCACACAAAATCATTGTTTCGATCCTGCTGTGTCCTCAAAACAGAACCAGTATATTTAGCCTGAACCGGAAGATTGTCTATCTTGTCGTTAATCTCTTCAAGGTCTTCCGTTGGGTCATACACATTTGAAACAGATGAAAGATTTACAACGGCGCTAGCAAAATTATTGGCGTCTGCATCTGAAGCATTCAAATAAATAACATATCGAAAAGAATCAAATGACGAACTAACATGAGGTATAAAAATACTTGCCTCGTCATTTGGATTTGAAATAGGAAAGCCGCGCTCATTTAATTTGCACTTTGCAAGCTGTGTTGCACCGGTTGTATCGGTGGCCATAGCAGTAGGCGTAGTTGTTCCAGCCAAATAAAACTTTAAGTAATAGCCGTTGGCTGGATTTCCGTCGGTTTTCTCGTACTGTATCGGTGTACGGGCAATAGGTAGCCAGGCCATTATTGTTGCTCCTCTTGTTGTGATGTCATCAGCCAAATGGGTATGCCACCTGCTGCAATTATTTGTTTTCTGGCGTCGGCTGTTGCCGCTTCCATAAAATCATTAGCGAATTTCGTCTTCATTAATTGCGCGCTCATGGCCTTTGCGTTTGACGAGACAGGGTCATTTGCAGCTTCAATTGCCGCACGCATAAATGTTGGAGAGCTTATCATCCTGGTTACGTTGTTAATCGCGCTGTTGTCGCCAGCTTGAGCAATGGCAGATATGCCATCAACCATGGCCGCAGCTTGGCCACCTACTGGGATGCCTGTTGCAGTTCCGCCAAGTCGCATGGCCCGAGCTAGCTTTGATGCCACACCGTTTGGCTTGTCAAACTCTCTTAAGGCTACCGCAGCAACGCCCGTAGGCTTTCCTCCTAGCGCACGTGATACACCCTTAGCCATATCGGCCAACTTATCAAACGCCTGATAAGAATCATCACCAAGAATGGTTTTAACGCGGCTATTTAGCGAAGCGTCACCGCGAATGTTTGACCACATGCTTGCAAATGTTCCTGATCGCATCGCCTCTGCGTTAACGTCTGGGCTGATCTTTAGCGCCTGGTTCATAACGGTTGCCAATGCTCCCTTGCGGTATTGCTGAGGTATGTTTTCCATCACCCGATCGAATTGAGCGTAATCAACACGCTGCGCACCACCGGCAACCTGATCGAGCTTAGATACCATTGATCCAAGGCCGTCATTCTGGCCAAAGAATTCAATCTGATCCTGCAATGCATGGCGCTGCTTTGATATTTCTTGAGCCATCCGCAAATCGTCGCCGCCAACTAAACCACGAGCGAATTTGTTTTGCGCTTCTTGCAACTGACCATATAAATATTTCAATGTCGCCTGGTCTTGCGTAGCGTATTCACCGCGAGGCATAGAGCCAATTGAATTGCCTATTTTTTTTCTAAGATTGTCGATGTCGTAATAGGTCGGCTTCCTGCCCAACACGCCAAGTGTTTCGGCCTCTACCGGACTAAGCCCAGTTGCTCTTAGCTTTTGAGCTTTTGCCATAAGAGATGCTTTTAAATCTGGCGCCCGAACGGACATAGGTGGAAGCGAAGCAAGGCGAGCATCTATTTGCTGGCCTAGGCGTGTATAGGCGTCGTTTTCGGCCTGGTATATCGTTTCTCGCGCCGCCCTCATGGAGTTTAATGTGCGCTCGCTAAACTCGCCGGAGGCCATTGATCCGCCAGCCTCCTCAACTGTTTGGCGCGCAGTATTTCTAACCGCGTCAGCAAGTCTTAGTGCTTGATCTTTGGCAAGGCTTCCAGGTATCGCCGCCAGCTGTGCGCTCATGTCTGCAACTTGATTGTTACGGCTTACAGCAGCAAGCGGAATGTCTTCAATGCTAACCCCGGCATCCACATAGTTTTGCACAAGGCGCGGATTTACCGCAGCAACAGCAGCCGGAATATCAATGCGCTGCAAATTCTCAAGGCCTGCAGCGGTTGTTGGGGCCGCTTCTGCAAACGTCTGCGCTACGCCTGTTTCGCTTTGCGCCTCTCTAATTGCCTGATCGGGGGTAATGCCTTCGGAATCCAAATACTGCCTAAATTCGGGCGTTAATTGGCCGTTTGGCTGAACCAACTGCTCTGGATCTACGGGCCTACCAAGGCTGCGACTAACACGAGCGGCAATAGCCGGGCCAAGAATAGGCACAGACTCCGCAGCAATGCCAATCCCAGCGCCAATAAGACCGCTTTTAACCTGTTCCTGCCCACTCTGTTCAGTTCCTCGCGCAATCACAGCGCCTTCTGTTGCGCCAAGACCGCCACTTAAGGCTAACCTGGCAGGGATGGATGCCACGTTGCTAATACCAAGCCCAGGAACGGCAAAAGGGGCGGCCTGACCGACTATTTGACCGGCTGACGCGGCTGGGCTTATATCGGTCAATGGTTGGTCTGTTGCTTGCGTGCTCTCTGGCATAAAGCCCATGGCTTGGCCAGCTTTAGTTCCGGCTAATCCAGTTCCTCTAGCCAGGTCGTTAAAGCCCATGCCAATACCAACCATGGCACGCTCGCCAGGACTCATGGCCCGGATCTGCGCGGCCAAATATGGGTTAGTTTTTTCTAGCTCGGCTAGTTTGGCCTCTGATTTAATGTCGGATTGAACCGTTGCCTCTTGGGTAGCCGTGGCCGCAGATTGTGCTGATGTTCCAACGCGAGACGCAACGGCGCCAAGGTAGCTGGCTGGCTGCTGTGGCGCCGGGGAAGGTGCCGTTACGGGTGCAGGCTCAGGCTTTGGCTGCTGCTCAATGGTTGGCTGTTCTGTTGCCTGCGCTCCTCGCGCCGCCTTGTACGCCTTTGATACAGTCTCAAACTCAGGCGTTCCCTTTTTATCCTGATTGGCAATAATCCACTTTGCATAATCTTCGGCGGTGGCCATCAATTGCCTCCAATGATCGCGTCGGCGTCTTTGAATAACTGATCGTTTGATACTGGCGCTGATTTAGGCGGCGCCTTTTGCTTTGGCGTTTCCCCAAGTTTTACACTCAAGGCGTCCTCAATATATTTCATAGTTTCTTTGTCACCGTCCTTATTGGCCGCTTGCTTGCCTCGGTTAACTCTCATGCGAGCCAATTTTAGGGCGTTATCAAGCAAAGCCTGATTTACCTCGCCGGACTGGTTAAACGACGCTTGAGCCTGGCCCAGTGCCGCCCGCTCGCCCTCTGTTGGGTTGCCGCCGAAGGTTGACTTAAGCTGGCCCAAAATGTTTTGGTTAAGCAGAGACCTAAGCTCGCCAGGGTCAGAACTAGCAACGCCAAGATAATTTGCGGCGGCCTGCAAGGCGGCCTGAGACCCGCCAGTAACAACTTTGTTGTTTAGCTCAATAGCCCGCTCAAGAGTTGGGATGTTTTCTGCCGCAGCAACAGCTTGTTTTTTATACTCTGCCCTTTGTTCTGTAGCTTTTTTCTCGGCTTCTTGTTGAGCGATTATTGGCGTCTTATTAATTTCTTGTTGCAGCTCAATGGCCGACTTGCCGCCCGCAACCTCAAGAGCTTTTTGTGCTGCGTATGCTTCCTGCTGCTGCTTTAATCGAAGAGCGTTAGTATATTGATCTTGCGCAGTTTGTCCCATTCGATTGGTAATACTTGAAGACGGGCCAAGGGCTGTTTCGATCAGACTTACTTTTTGAGTTCTAGGGTCAAATACGCGGCTCTGAGCGTAAGCTGTACCATTTTTATCAACTATGGTCTCATTGCCGATAGGCCGACTAGAGGCCATTCGCTGATCCATATTCACAGTAAATGGTTGAAGCGCATTAATGCTCTGATCAAGAACGTCATCAGTTAAATTAGAGGTATCTATTTTCGATGTGTCGACACCAAGTTTAGCTAGAACTGGCAAGGCTTGCTTGGCAACTGCGGCACGCTGCTCAATAGGTAATGACTTAAGCTGCACAGATGTATCATGCATCAAACGGGCGGCCTTAATTTCGTTAGCCTGCCCTTGCTCTTGCGCATCCATCTGGGTTTTTTGCGTTAATGCTATTTGCTGTTGCATGTTCTGGCCGAATGCCAAACCCTGATTAGCCGCATCGGCAATGCTTAAAGGCCTGCCGCTGAGAGGAATTGAGGCATCAATTGCCATAGCCGCCACCATATACAGAGGTTATTGTTTTTGTTAAGTCATTAGCGAATTGAGATTGCGCGTTAGCACGCCCAATTAAACCGGCGGCCTGCGCATTGCCGATGCCGGTCATCGTATTGCCAATATTGGCGCTAGTGGTCAAAGTATTATTGGCCTGCCCTGCCGCCGAAGACTGGCCCATATTTGCAGCGTTGAATAAGTTGTTGCTTTGAAAGCTAAGCAAAGGAAGTGCGGCGGCCTGGAAGTTATCGGCAAACCGCTGACGAGTATCCCCGGCATTTAACCTGCCACGCACTGCCGCATTGTTCAAAACCTGCTCATTCATATTTTTAAGGGAGGCTTGGAATATAGGGTTATTTTCTAGATAGTCGCTCTGCCCTTGGCTGGTTAGAATTTGAGCCAAAGGTGTTAATTGATTCTCACCAAATTTTGCATATGGCTGCAAATCCTCGCGACCAATCTCTCTTGCCTGTCTAGCTTCATCAATAGCGGCATTGCCTGATCTCTCCTGAGCCTGAGCAGCTTTTTTTGCTGCCGATGATTGTCGGTTGGCGCTATATGCAGACCCTGCAACTGAAACGGCTGCTGCGGCAAATCCCCAAGGCATAACTAAACCCCTTCAGCTAAAATAGCTGGGTTAATTTCTGTTTGCTCGCCAGCCACTTCAACTTCACCGTCTTTTGTAGCGTGTATGCAGTAAACCAATGTATTAGGCTCTAAGCTCATAAAAGTATGGAAAATACCGGCTTTAACGGTTAAAGGCTGAGGCGCTTTAAAGTCACCAATTAATTTTTCATCGTGCCAAACGCGAATTGATCCAGCAGCCAGCATTGAGCAATGATCGTAATCATGCTTGTGCTTTGGAACATAAACCCCAGCTTTTTCCATGTGCATCTGTTTAACGAAAATGCGCTCATCTATATACCATTCAACCTCTGGTAGCGTAACTTCTTCTAATTGCATTTTAGCGCCTCAAACTGCTTTGTTTTCACGCAAATTATAACGGATATGCGCTCACTATCGCTGTTATTTTCAACCCAGTGCGGAACATCATTTCTAAACCAATAACAGTCACCCGGTACGCTTTCTATTCGCCCATTTTCAAACCCAAAATATGAACCTTTTGGAGTGACTACAGACAGGTGTATCTTTTCGTATTCCGCTGCGTGCCAGCCATTATCTATGTGAGGCTTTATTTTTCCTCCTGGCGGCAGCTTTGTAATTAGCACGCCTCCAAGATATTCCCCGCCAACAAAAGCGCATACAGACTCGCTTATTGATTTAATATTTCCCAATGAGTTAGAGCATGGATACCACACAGATTCGTGCGGCCTTCCAATCCTAGAAATATCGCCATCTGAAACATCAGCAAATCTTGCCCAAATATCAACCATCTGAGCGTGCGGGCTATCCCCCATACGACGCTGAGGATACAGATCCCATGCATCACTTTTTAATAGTGCCGCATGCAACTCTGACACATCAAAACTAATGCCTAATTTTTTAAACATCAGCTAAACAGCACTCCGCCAATTTCATGCATGGTTATAGAAGTTGCAGCTCCTGCCAATCCGCGCAAGGTATCTCCCGCTTTCATGGTTGGGAGATCAACATCTAAATAGCTGTTGGCGGCAATGCTTACCGCATTTAGGCAGCAATTAGCTGCGCTGCTGGCATTTCCAGATGCATCTGCGTAAAGGGTTGCCGTAACCGCGCCAGCGCTGGTATTGGTTAGCCTAACCCGCCCATTTTTTAGAACTGTAGTCGTTGGGTTGGTTGGCATGGTGAACAGAACACCAACTGCGTTTGGCAGCTGAACAGGTGTAAATAGTTGTGAGAATGTTAATGCCATTTAGCGCGCCCCAAATGTGTAAGCAGTGACTTCATTAATTTGATTTTGCAATTTGCTAGTCTTCATTTGCTGTCGAAGAGCCAATAATTCAGCTTCTAGTTGCTCTATGCGCTGACGCATATCATTAGCTGGACGCATCGCAGCCAGAACTATATTTGATAATTCATTAATCGCATTTGTCAGCCCTGAATTATTCTGCGGTTGGGCCGTTGCCAAAATTGAATTTACTATTCCGATAAGCTCATCGGTTGTATCGTTATCGGTGCTGGTTACTCCGATTTGCGCCAAAATTCTTTCAAGCTCTCTAAAGTAACCATCCATGTCGCGGTCATTTTTTAGCGCCTGAGGACGCATCTTGTCCAGCGTGCGGGTTGATACGGTCATACACCTGCCTGCCTTACGTCAACTGCGGCAGAGAAGAACACACAGCGCACCGGGTCGGATAATCTAACTCTGACGGCTAGTTGCTGGAAGCGGATAAAGTGGCTCCACTCAATCTCTCGGGAGAAATCGCCAAGGCGGCCTATTTCAATGAACTCTTCACTGCCCCAGGTTTTGCCGTCAATGGATACCGACACCATAATGTAAGGGTTTGAACCCTGGCCATCCACAAGGCCAACGCCTGGCTCTATGCCAAAGTAAAATTTGCTTGTCTCATACCAACCTCTGGGATCGCCAAATTTCTCTCCGCACACAAAATCAAATATCTTCTCGCGAATCGTAATCACGTTGCTGTTGTAATACGTGTCCCAGTCCAGCTTATATAGGTAAGAGTTTGCGCGATCTGCAAAATGATGCAAGCCATAGCAGAATGCATACAATCCACCCTGCCAAGCTCCTTCGTCGTTGCCGCTTGTAAGGTTAAAAAACTCGCCTGTATTCTCAGAATAAACTAGAGTTTTGTCGTCGTCGTAAAAGTTGAATATTACAAACCAATGGCCGTTGAATTTCACTGCGTTTGCTGTGTATCGGGTCAAATCATAGGCTTTAATAATATTTGAAATAGCGTGATTACTAACCACATCCGCTTGATAAGAACGAATGCGCAATACGACGCCAGATCGGTCGATAAAATACATAAAATCTGAGGTATTGCAGATGCCATGCACGGATGAACACCCGGAACCGTCAATAATTGCTTGGCTCTCGCGCTCAAAGCTGGGGTTTCCGCTGCCAACATCACGCCATGGCTCAACCGTGCGAGTGCCGAACAAATGAAGCACCTGATTAAACACGTATGGCGCCACAAATGGATCAGGATTAGACTCGGGCGCGGCAAAATTAGCACCGTCAACAAATACGGTGCCGGGGTTTGTGTGCCAAAAATTGCCCGTGTCGCTATTAAAAATGAATTTGCCGTTTAGATATTTTATCGAGGTAGGATTGAATGTTATGTCGGTCAAAACTGTAAGGCTTGTGCCGTCGTATTGATAAACCGGCCCACCTGTAACGATTAGCATCACGGTGCCATTGTCGGCAAACTGGCAGATATTAGAGCCATAAATTGTGCCTATTGAAGTGGCGGTGCCGGATTCGTCCTGGCTGTATAAATAGCTGCCCTTTATAAAGTACAGGGTGCTATTAAATACATATAGGCCGCGATCCAAATAAGATGGCTCCGCCACTACTGCGCCGCCCCAGATGCTTAATCCTGGGAACGGATAAAGAGCGGCTTGGCCGGTGCCGTTTGGGGTCGCTTCTGGATACCAGTTAGACAGGTTAGTAATCGACACAGCTCGCGATTGCGCCTGGTTAATCCCCGCCGCCACATTCATGGGGATTTTTTTATATCGGCTTATCCTGGGCATTAGCGGCCCCGCATCGTTACATTAGATAAGGTGCTGTGCTGTACGCCTGCAAATTTTGGAGACGGGCCAAACTGGGAATCTTTGAATACTTTATTCGCCGCCGCAATCGCCATGTCCATTTTCGACTTTTCCCGGTCTGCTTGCTCTAGCTCTTTGCTGTATTCAGACACCTGCCACATCAGCGCATAAAAATAAATTGATGGGTAAGCTGTCAAAATGGCATTCGTTCCAACTGTATCGGTCAGCTTTGCGGGCCTGGCGAAGTGCCGTATAACAAATGCGTAAGTATTATCAGGCTTAACGTCAAACTCGATTGACGAGACTACAGTAAATTGACTTGGGCGCCCGCTAAGATCGCGATTATCAACAGCATCCAAACGGTACTCAATAGGGTATCGAACGCCATTATCCAGGGTAAAACAGCCCTCTGGAATCGCCTCCATAAATCCGGTAGGCAATGCTAACGTTCGTGCGCCGACGGTCAAAACCGCGTTGTATGATGTGATTAATTCGCGCACACGAAGAGTTTTATAGATCTCGTCCTCAGCCAGTTCGACCATGGTATCGAAATCATCATCAATGCTAGTAACACGGCTAAACCGCTTAACTGCATTGCGCAACTCGTTGTATGTTTTTGCGCTCATTAATCAGCCTTTTTGTTTTTAGTGGGCGCTTTCTTGGCCTTCTCATCCACAACCACAACTTCTTCTTTTTTGCCGCCGTACACGCCAAGGATTTTCACCCATGATGGCTTTCCATTTGCGAAAATAGCACCGGCAAAAGTGAATTCTTTGCCCGCCTTGACAATCTCGCCGATCTCGCCGTGCTGATAAAAGCCGTCTTCAAGCGCAACTATTTTAACAAAATCAGTCGGCTCAATCTCGTAAATTTCGTCGTCTTGTTCAATTACAAAAGTCATAGGAATCCTGTAAATAAAGAAAAAAGGGGCCGAAGCCCCAGGTATTAGCCTACCACCAGACCGCTAGCGCTGACCGTGTTAGGGCCGCTCAGCATGTCTTTTAGGAGTCCATAGTAGCAACTCCAGGTGATGAGAGGCGAGGTGCCAGCAGATACAACAGAACCTTCGATGTAGCGCTCGTTTTCGCTGGGCAGAGCCAATACGATTTTGCGGCCAGCAGTTAAAAGGTTGCCATTAATCACGCCAGTTTCTGCCAAAATAGTTGGCGAAGAAAAAGAGGTGTTGTCATCCGTGCGAAGTTGAAAGTTGTGTGTTTCGTCTCCAGTTGTGAAGTCACCGGTTACGTTGATAACAAACATGATGCCTTTAGCTTCACCTGGCCCCATATCGAAATCGCCACCGAAATCAACTGTATTGGTGGTGCGGGTAGTTGTGGCAGTAGTTACCGCCTGAGCGCTACCGAGTACTCGTAATGCGTCTAACATGATGATTCTCCTATTAGGACACAGTGGTTTCAGTGTTTACGATGGAATCGGTAACCATCACCTCATATCCGCAGATCTTATTGACGATTTTGCCGCCGATAGTCTCCTGGCTGTAGTACCCGTTACCCTTGTTATAAAGCTGCACGTTCATCATCTCAAACACGCTGCGGTTCATCCAGATTTTAACGTCTGCATATTGGCCTAGCTGTTTGGATGGCAGGCGTGACACTGCTTTAAAAATCAGGTTTGGGATGTTGATAGTGGTGCCGCTTGTATCCGCCATTAGCACTGATTTATCGATGTTGCAGATACGCACTTGGGTGCGCCAGTCAGGGATTAATAGGCCGCGATAGATGCAGAACTCAAGGAACTTTTGAAAGGTAACTTCGCCAGAACTATTGGTAACTGGAGTCCAATCAGCAGAGCCAGTGCGCTCAAAACCTAATGCGCTAGCGCCCATTGGATAAATGAACTGTGCGCCGCCGTTGCCGCCGATACCAGTAACGAAGATGGAGGTTGCATCGCCACCAGATACTGAACCGGCTGAAATTACGTTGCTGGACACGTTACCGCTCAAAGAATTATAGCGGTTAGCCAGGCCACGAATCTGCAAAATGTCGGTGTTCGAGCCGTAGAACACAGCAGAAGAAACTGCAATATCCTGGGCCGCCATGTGTGCAATCATTTCTGACTTCACATAGGCATCACCATTGCCGCCAAGTTCGTAAATCTCCTTGTCGATGTTGAGCACCGATTTAAAGATTTTAATGCTTTCTTCGCGGTTATTTACTTCCGATTTAGTTGGCACAGCACCTTGACCGGCCAGCACGTTAGAAACGGTAGGCAGGGCAACTCGCTCAGGATAGCGGTGAGAAGTTAAATTATTAGCTTCAGTAGTTGGCAAGGTCTGCAGAATCGCAGTGTCCTGATCCAGCAACTCAACGAAAAAGCGCGCAAAATTCTTACTGCGCGGGTCCATCCGATTAATTTTATCGGACAGCGTGGGCACTCGTGAAAGTACTGCCATGGTTATTACTCCGGGTTATCGTGTTTTAAATGCCTCTGCAACGACGTCAAATTCGTCATCGCTTGGCGTTTTAGCCTTCATGCCGGATGCAGTGGGGAGCTTTTTAGGAGGTGTAGTTTTAGCGGTTTTGGCTTTCTCAACTAAGGCATCATATTTAGCCGCTTTTGCCATGGCCTGTTTGGCCTTGATAGCAAGCAGAAATACTTTCCCGTCGGTTGTGGTTTCGATTGGAATGCCTACCTCTTGAAATACTTCCGCAGCCTGGCCCAAAAGCTCTTTACGCTTGTTGGTGTCCGCCCACTCTTGTGGGTATGCTGTGGACAATAATTCAATTCCTTCGGCTATCTCCGCCTCTTGCCGTGCCGCGCTCAACGTCTTTGCCTTCTCGGCTATTTCGTCAAGCATGGCTTTTTGCCGCTTATACTCTGGCAGGTCGTTTTCCATTAGGAAATCTAAGTTCTCTTTGGCTTTTTCCGACTGCCCAAACACTTCTAATAGCTCGCCTAGGCGCTCGGCCTCGGCCTCAATTTTTTTCCGCTCAGTGGCGACTTCGGCTAGGCGGCTGTTGTGCTCAGCAAGCAGCTTCTTTTGCTGCTCTTCAAAGCTAACGCCCTTCTGCGCGTAGTCTTTAAGTCCTTCAATGTCTAGCTCTACGGTCTTGCCATAGGCCTTAATTTCGTACTTGTCCGCCTTAGCGTCGGGTGATTCCTCTGTGCCTTCCTCATCGTCTAGCGACAATTCAAGCTCTTCGGTTTCGGTTGTCTCTGTTTCAACTGGGTCATCGGCGCCGGGTTCACGGTTGGTCGATTCTTCGTCAGTTGTCAGATTGAGTGCGTCAAAAAAAATGTCCGGGCCGGATTCACGGTGATCGGTCATGTGTAAGTCCTGTGGTTGCGTAACGTAATATTATTACATATTGCAATAGCTGGCTCGCGGTGCTATAAAAGACAGAACGTCCTGAACGTTATCTTTGACTAAAGACTGGGGGAGTAATGGCTAATCACACACCTGAGGCGATGACTGCGGCGCAGGCTCTTGATCACCTAGAGCGTATCAAGGCCGTAACGCCTCGCAAAATGGACGCTGTTTTATCAGTTGAGGTCTACGCGCCTGGCACTGTCGGCGGCAGTCCTACCGTGCCGGTTATTGGCCTGGCGCTTGGCTTTGACTGGGACAGTGGCAAGCTAATTATCCGGCCTGAAAAGCAGCTGACGCAGCTTACTCCTGATCAGGTTGAGTCCATCGTGAAGAGCGTTCGAGAAGGCAACTCCTGGCACGCCTACGAGCGATACAAGCAGCACAAGGCGCGGGAGAAAGAGCTGTCCGATCAGCTTGCATCAGTCACCGCCCAGCGGGATGAGCTGCTAGGGTTACTTAGAAAGTTTTTTGACGCATATGAAAACGGAACCCCTTGCTATGAAGATCCGGATGATTTTGATTGTTATCTCGGCAATGCTTTTGTTCTGGGCGAAGAAATATTTGGCAGGATATGCGAAGTATTGAATCAGCACGAAAAAAGCAACGATAAGATAGTGGGAGAATCCTGATGTGCTACTGCGACCCATCAAACCCGTTTACAGGGAAGTCATGCGGAAAAGAAAAATGCAAGCCATGGGAATGCCAAGAGGCTATGCGCGAACTTACTTCCGAGCGAGACGCGCTAAAGGCTGAGCTAAAAGCCACACAGTCAAGACTGCATGAGGTTGCAGTTGGATGCGCCAATGCAGAGTTTGAGCTTGAGGCGACGCGGAATCAGGAGCCAGCGATTTACCGCCTGCGATACACGGAAGCTACAAGCGGATGGGTTGATGTCACAAAAGAGGTATACGACCGGCACAAAGACAGCCAAAACTATGATGCTAAAGTGTTCTACGCTAGCCCGGTACCGGCGCAGCAACCGGCAGCGGATGAGGTAATTGAGTTCAGCCTGGATCCATATGGAGCTTTATTTGCGCGGGTACTCAGATAACAGGCTTGGACGAGATTATGACCCAAGGGGATGCGAAGAATGGCAATCTGTTGTTGACTGCATAGAGCAACTACTAAAAGGCGGCGAGAATGAGCGATAAGACCAAAACAATTACGGCCAAGCAGTCTGCGCGCAGAGGCCAACACTTCTGGGACGCATTCAACGGCATGACCGTGAAGATCAACCACCAGCGATTCCCCGATGGGATCTTCGAACTAACCTACCGCAAGCGCCAGGCTTGCTTTAGCGATGAGCCTAAGCCTAAAGAGGATGAGGTCACGCCGACTTCTTAGCGTTCATCTTCTCCACTTCTTCCATTGCATTACGGGCAGCGGCTTCTGCCGATTGTAGGGCCGCTTCGATTGCGATTACTCCTTGTAGCTGCGCCCAGATTGATTCCCTGAGCTTGCGCTGATACCACTTCGATTTAGCGTACTGATCGTAGAGACTGGCCTTTTTAGCCAAGAACGCAGAGGCAAAAATAGGATTATCACGCAGCGCCCGTGCGTGTTCTCCAGCTTCTAAATCGCGCTTAATCTGGTTTAGGCGATCGGCCTGCTTATTGAACTGTAGATTCATTTTGCGTGAACTCGCTATCTAGTTGTTTGCCTTCTGCGGCCTCTAGTTTAGTTAACTCCAGGGCGGTTTTAACCATCAAATCTTTTTCTTTAAATGCCATATCCAGTTGCTTGCTAATGGCGCTAACCTGGGCCTTCATTTGCTCAATCTGCATCAATGGCGTGGCGTCACCTATCTGCTGCTGTAGCTGGGCCAATTGAGCTTTTAGCTGCTCGTTCTCTGCCATCAAGGTTTCTTGCTTAACTTCTGGGTCGTTGAGGTAGTCTGACACATTAGTCAGGCCGCCAGCGTGGGCCATTTTAACCAACAGATTGTACATCTTCTTGGCGTCAACAATTCCGGTTCCTTGAAGCGTTCCCATAACTTGAAGCAGGCTTGCGAGGGTGGCCAAGGTCTTCTCATTATCGCCATACCCAGTGCCAACAGTAACGCCGCAGCGGTGGTCAATCATCCACTCGCCTGGGTTAATCTTCATTTCTTCGCCCAAGACTTTAACCTCAAGCGCCTTAAGCCTGTGCTTCTGGGCGTAGTAGGCCATGCCCTCATACAGATCCTTAATCAGAACCTCGGCGATGTTGCGCACCAATAGCTCTACCTTGGCCTGGGCAGAGTCATCTACGCCCTGGAAGCGGGTTGCCGTCTCTTTGTATAGGGTGTCGGCTTTAAGGCCTTGGTTCGCCATTAGAGAGCCGGTTGCCTGCGCTCTTTGGCTATCTAGGAACTGGATAACAGTCAGCGCCTCTGTGGCCACCGGTTGCACTTGTACGGGGTAAATAAGTGAGGTCGGGTCAACTTGCCCGGTAGGCGAGTAGCGGATTATGTTGCCGTTACCCATCAGATCGTAATAGTTAACCCCGGCCTCAGCGGATGTATTAACCAGCGATCGCCCACGGGTAAGCTGAGCCGTGTTATCCAGCATGGCCCGAGACATATTGGTGATGGCGTCTTGGTATGGTATTGCACGCTCACCGCGACCCATACCGATAACGTTATCAGGAAGCATTGTGGCGGAACAAAACGCAAAGTTTATTCCCCTTGGGTCGTTATCGATCTCCTCGTTCTCTAAAAGAATATCGCCAAAGATAAGCACTTTGCGCAGCTCAATGATCCCGTCACCGTCATAGTCGCATCGGAAAAAGCCGTCAAAGCCACACAATACTTCTGACGCCCATTCGCTTTGCTCTTGAGTCCTGCGAACTAGCTCTTCATCGCGCCCGGTCTGAGTGATTGGTATCTGGGCAACAAGCTCTTTGTCGTGGCCCATTGCAACAAGATCACCACGGCGGATAAAAATATCCTCGCCGATAATGCGCGCATCCTCTTTTCCGGTGGCGCCTGGGGATATACGGAACTGCGAAGGAGCAACGCGGCGCAGGTATGGGATCGGATCTTCTTTTTTTGTTAGTCTATATTTGATCTCATAAAGCGGCTCACCGCCATCCTGCATTTCGTCGTCGTCAATTTCCTGCTCAATTATCTCAACATTGTCGAACTCGGCGCGGTACTCATCATCTAGCTTCGCCATTACCAGTGCAGTAATGCCTTTGTGCTCTTTGACCCGTACGGTTTTCTTCTCTTCTAGGCCGTAGCGCATAACCGATACAGGGTGCATTGTCACCCCCATTAGTACCGATAGCATTGTGCGGTAGTACCCGCCAGTACCGGTAATTAAACGCTCAACATATCGGGTCTTGTTTGATGCCTCGCGTGCGTCCTCCTTTGACGTTTCGTTGCATGGCATGAATTCTACGGTCTTTCCGGCGCCCAAGAATATCCGCACCAGCGTAGGCATGTCGGAGTCAACTAGGTCGGCGAACTGACTGGAGATAAACGTGCTAAACCCCTCGATCTCATCTCCGCGTGGCTCGCATGAATAGTAATCGTCGCCAATGTCGGCCCGGTCTGCGATATCGGAACGCAGACCATCTGTAGTTGATATCGCGTTTTTCAGGTACGCAATGAAGTCGGTGTCTTTTAGTTTATCTGGCATAACGCGGGCCTAATTGTGTGTTTAATTGATCCCATCCAGGGTTTGGCGTGGGCGCCGTCTGCACGTCTGCAATTGCGTCAAACATTGGGTCAAGCTGGTCATCATGGGCGCCGCTTGGGAATGTTGCCGACTCTGCCAGGAATTCAGACAGCCATGGTGCGTCACTTGGCAGCAAAACATTACCGGACTCAATGAACGGTGCCGCATCGTAACAGCGGGTTATTTTGTCTTTATCGCGCTGCACCGGAATGATCGGGATGCCTTCGCGTCTTAGAGTTTGTATTAAACCCGTACCGCTCGCCTTGTCTTCAACGTACATGCCGCGCAATTTAGCTTGACCTTTCTGGTGCTTGAGCCAAAAAGCCCTGGTTTGCACTAAAAGCTCTGGCGCCTCCCACTTGCCGCGCAACTGGTCAATCAGCACAGCTTCGCCAACGCTAGACCTTCCCCATACCTGCAGAACTGAATAATCATTCTCCTGCTTGGTCTTCTGGGCCGTATCAACAAATATCGCTCGGTAATCAAGAGGTGGAAGCGCTGACCAATATCGATACCACTCGGTTTTAATTATACCACCACCTCTAGGCGCTGGCCTTTGCTGTAGCTGGCCCGCTGATCCATAGCTGCCTAGGGTGGCTTCAAGCTCTTGCACCTGCTGTTCACCAAATCTCTCAGGGAACATCAGCTCGCCTTCTTCGGTGCGCGGGTCAGTCCATCCTATGGCAGTAGTGCATCGGCGGTCAGGCTCAAAACGCATCGGGATGCACAGGTGAACATAGGGCAGTCCCATTTGCATAATCACACCAGACACGTCTCCCTCGTTCAATCGCTGCATGATCACAACAATGGCGGATTTTTCAGAGTTAACCCGCGTCGGTAGTGTTTCGGTGAATGTAACCCTGGCGGCTTCAAGTTTGGCCTCTGAGTTGGCATTGTCGGCGCTTATTGGGTCATCGAGGATAACCCGGTCACCGCGCACACCGGTTAAGCTGGTGAAGCTCCTAGCCTGCCTTACACCCTTTTGCGTGTTGCCAAACTCGCGCTTGCCGTCTAGGTCGCGGCTTAACTCGATAGGCCACAACTCCTGATACCACTCGGACTTAATCAAATCACGGCAGCGGCGGCTGTCACGTATCGCCAGGCCTTCTTCGTGCGCAGTGCCCACATAACGCATCTGGGGCATACCCTTTGGCCCCCATTCCCAGGCAGGCCATATAACTCCTGTTAGCAGAGACTTCATGCAACCGGGCGGAACGTTCATAAGCAAGCGAGTTATATCGCCGGATGTAACCGCCTCAAGATGCTGGCAGATAGCATCAAGCGCCCAACCCCACTTCAATTCGGTAGTCGGCTCTAAAACGTGCCATGCCCTCTTAGCAAATGCAGCTAGGGAGCGTTTGCACAACTCCCTCTCGGCATTTAGCAGGTCTTGCTCTGTCAGTTTCAGGTTAAAACCCCGTGTTTTTCGAGACTGTCACTTATATCGACTATGTTTAGGCGTCATTCTGACTGCTTTCTGCGCAGATTGGCCAAGTCTTCCAGTGTCTCAGAAGACAGCCCAGACACATCAAGCGCAGACTCAACCTGAATAGGGCCTCCATTTGACCCCTGCAGCGTATTGGTGCTTTCGGCCTTGTCGCTGTACCCATGGTTGTGCAGCACCAGCTTGCTAATAGGGGCCGTAAAGTCGCCTGTAAGGCCCTTGTTTAGCGTGATTCGCTCCTGCATGTGCATAAGTCGGTCTAACGTGCCGGAAAACTGATCAGATAGCTCATCCTCTCCCTTTGCCCATAGCTGGATCGAGCTTCTATTAACACCCAAAAACAAAGCCAAACCGGCAATGCTAGGTATCACATCGCCCTCTGCCTCCCACACGGTTAGGTACTGCTCTGCCTTCTCTTGCAGCTCTGGGGTTAGTAGTCTTGGACGGGCCATATTTATGTTAAATCCCCAGTTGCAGAATAGCTTATGCCAGCAGTGTTTACGGATATTTGCCGCATTATACTCCCCCTAGATCACCGCTTACTTTATACACGGTTCCGCCGCTTGAGCCACTTAAGTACTGGATTTTAGTTTCTGCAAATGAGCCTTGAGTTTTTAAAGTTGCAGCACTTTTTTGCAAAACTGCGCCAGTTCCTTGAACCCACGTGATTTGTCCGGTTGAGCTACAATAAAACTCGCATTTAAATCCCCTCGGTAAAGTTCTTGGAACTGTAACTGTAATATCTGCTGAACCAGTGTACCTAACGGCCCGGTTATTCCATTCCGGGCCGAGCGTGATATTCCCTGAGCTGTGCGTCCAGGAACCTCCGTTCACTTGCCTAAATGTACACGCAACATTGGAGGACGAATCCATGCTGACAGGCGCGCTGTCTATATATTCAAACTCAATAGAAGAATTTCTTAGAGCAAACCCTGTATTTGTGTCAGAGGGCATAATCTCCTGAATAAATAATGCCCCTTTTGCGTTTCGCGTAACAACTGTTGCCACGGCGCCTTTGCATTCTAAATCCCAGCTTCCAAAATTACTTGCAGTTACGCTTCCTGTGGGATCGCCAGCCAAGAGTAACCCAGGGAATCCCCCACACTTAACAGCCACATCTCCGTTTCCGGAGGCTGTTATATTTGCTGATACTTGTAACGGGGTATCATTTAGCGTTATAGAATTGGTATTAGGATCACGGGAAACAACAAAATAAACCGTTCCATTAAATAGCCCAAGAGAATCTGCGCTACCTGCGGGTATAGCCAGAGGCATACCAATCTGACACAAATCAAATTGAGAATTGTCTGAAACTACGAAATTCTGAGTACTATTTGCAGTCAGAACAATATCTGCAGCAGTCAATGGGCCGTGCCTATTAAATTGACTGCGCGCAGCCGCAAAATTTAGCTCATTTAATTGCGCATCCAGGCCAGTTATTTCAAATCCTCGCCCCAGGAAGCTGTTTGTCCACGCGAATATTGTTCCAAGACAAATAGAGTTTCCTGGTAATAGGGCTACGCTGCTATCCGCCTTGCGCAATCGTGAAGCCCTATATACACAGCCTCCGGCGACAACATTCGGTAAGCTATTCCAAGCCCAAAGATTTTTAAACTCCATGTGCATGAAATTGTCAAAAATATAATGCTCGGATGATTGATTAAAGAATCTGCAGTTTTTTACTTTTCCGAAGTGGAGCCCTAAAATATTTTTTGCACCAGTGTGTATTGCTCTTAGCCCCCCGATAAAAGTAATCCCCTCAATGTTGATAGCGGTTCCCGCTGTATCGGCAAGCTCCGCAGGAACTGGGTTTGGCTGATCTACATTATTATATTTTAATCCAATAACCCCTGGGGATAAATTGAATATAGTTCCGGTTGTCGGGGTAGGTTCTTCATCTGGAACATAACCTAAGTAATCGAAAATACCCAATATTCCCGATAGCGACACGCCAGGCCTTAAGGTTATATCTGATGTTATTGAGTACGGAACACCGGCAAGCCTTACAACTCCTGGCCTTCCAGAATAATAAATGGCATCTATTGCCGACTGAACCGCATATGACGTAAAAGGAAAAGCATGCACGTTATCCGATAGCTCTAAAGCAGATTCTTCTCCATTTGGGTGCACAATCCCCGCGATTCTTTTACCATCGTCGCTATACAAAAAAACGCCGTTGCCTTGTCTCATAAAATTCTCTCTAAGTCGGTATAAACCCGTGTTTTTCGGTACTGGCGCGATTATCGACTATGTTTGAGCGCCAAATCGTTTACTTTTTAGCCTTAGACTTGCCTGCTTTTGACAGCGCAATGGCCACCGCTTGCTTCTGCGGCTTTTTTTCTTTAATCAACGTCTTTATGTTGGCGCTGATGGTCTTGTATGAACTGCCTTTTTTCAGCGGCATTAGTTTACCCCTTTTACTTTCTCGACTGTGCGCATGACGCCAAGGCCCAAAAGCCCAAGCAGGATAGTTGTTAGCTCGTCCATCTGTAAAACCGGAAATGTGCCTGAGTACTTAAAGCAAACCTGGGCCACGAATCGCATAAAAGGCTCTACTAGGAACTGATAGCCTAGGGCGCTGCCGCAAATCCAGCCAATATACGGTCGCCATCCTGCTACAAATCTATCCGAACTAGCCGCCTCAACCTTGTTAATTTCTATCTGCCCAAGCATTAACTGCACATGCGCGTTTAACTGAGCCAGGTCGCCGGTCTGTTTTAGCTTTTCCAACTCTAGCAACTGTGCGGCGCGGGCGGATGGATCTGGCCAAATCTTCTCAATCGCCACTTTTCCCAGGTCGAATAGGGCGCTTAATGGGTCAAAGCTCATTGTGTCAAAGTCCCGAAAACTGTTTTCTGCTCGTGATATTCACCACACTCAAGGCATTCGCAGTATATGCCGTCTAAATTCTCAAAATATGTTATTGCAAACGTTTTGCCGCCGCACCCGCAGCTATATTCATACTGTATTCCTTTGGCTTTTTCTGGCCTCTTGAATTCAAGCACCTTGCTCATTGAGCTGACGCCTTAAAAAGAACTCTACCATTTAGTCCGCACTCAGTCTCATCTATGCGCGTCATTTCCTTTTGTTGCTTCTTCATCCATACAAATGGCATTTCATTTAGCGATTTCCAGTTTTTAGAATGCTGGCATTTGTTGCAAGTTTCTGAATAGCCATACTCTAGGCAATATGTTTTTCCATTTATCATGGGTAAAACGCCTCTGGCAGCTCGAAGTGTGGGCCGTCGATGAAAACGACCGGCCTTTTGCCTTTGGCGATCAGTTGTGCTTTTTTGCGCTCAACGTACTCTGCAACCAATTGCTCTACCGGCTCTGTGGTGTCGGTTAGTATTAAATCCCAGCACCCGCCCCAGCGCTGCGGAATGCCTAATTCCTTACCGGCTGTGCGCATTGCCTCGGCGATAGGATAGATTAGCGGCCACTCCCACCGCAGTTTTCCGTTTAGATAGGGCACTAGGTCAACGGCATGTCCGGTCAGGTGGCGGGAATTCATTGTTTTAGAGGCACCAGTGGCAACCATTCGCCCCTGCTCTTCTCTAAGCCTCAGCCCATCATGCACGGTAAAATCTTGGGTTGTAATCTGTATGGCGCGGTGAACAACCTTTACTTGGTCAGGTTGAACGCCTTGCATCTCTCTAAGTGATCCAGCCCCTAGCTTATACATTGCGCTTGCCCTTTTTGCGTGGTCTCTTGAGCCAGTCGCGGCATCCGCTAGCTATTTTTTGAATGCCTATAATCAGGTTTGTAATGACTAGCAGGAAGGATGCAACGGCCATAACGTCAGCCCAGGAGAATCCGCTAACAGGCCCATGGGTGCCAATGAAATTGATAACTTGGGGAACTGTGGCTGCAGCTTGGCCTATGTCTGTCGAGTAGGCGGTGAGGTAAGTTACAGCGGAAGTGGTGGCGGTTATTGTGAGGGCCTTCGAATGCAGGAACCAAGCTAAAAGCGACTGATGCACCTCACCTACCCCGCTTAGATTGTCGATACTGTTTAAACTTTGCATGAAGCCACCTGCATTTCATCGACAACAGCCAAATCGTGATTGCCAAATGCGCCACCACGTATGCTATCGCGGCTACTTCCATGGGGTCTGCTGTCACGTCGGGTACGCCAGGGCAGGGTGCTATATAGCTCGATGATGAACAGAAAAACCATGAGCGGCTCATACAGCGCTGATAGGTCTTTGTCTGCGAAATAATACCCAAGCGCTATGGCTAAATTATATGCGATTGACAGCGATTCACAAATAAGTATGACCGACAATGTTTTGGCGCTAAGGCAATAGTATAGGGACAGGCATAGCATTACTGACCATGTCGAGCGTATTCCCAACTCTGCCCATACTGTACTAGCTAAAAGCTCAACAGGGGCAAACGCGCTCAACAGCACCAACAGAAACGGTAGCCACCTCATGACTAGCGCCCTTTGCGGGTTGGCGCTGGCCTTGTGGCTGGTCCGTAGGCCGTTTTGGCTGGCGGCTTGCTTTTGCCCTTTTCTAAGTCTCGCGTTCTCGGCTTGGATGGCTTGGTAATTCTCATATCTGTCTCCAGGTTATACGGTGTAGGTGCCTTCAACGCCTCTGCGCATACGCTCTAACGTGCGTTGCTGCAGCCAGTGCTGTGCCTCTTCGATGTGAGTTAATGCGCAGGCGTTGGCCTTGCAAGCGTATGGGCCAGACTGAAATCCTCGCAAACGATCTGCGACAATGGCCAAAAGAACCTCATGAGTTAAACCATTTACTCCGTTTCCATCGGCGTTTATAGGGCCGTTTTGAAAACTAATCACAGTTGGATCTAAGTTTGGGTGCCTAATCTCGTACTCGTAGCAGGCGTTTCCTTGCCCAGGCTCATCAAGCACCAACAGGCTTAACGTGTCGTTCGCTGGATTTACCTTGTGGTCGTTGATTTCTCTCATTGGCAGGCACTCTTGACAAAGTTAATTTGCGCAATTCTACCATGTTTTGCCGATTTGCAAAAAAACTTTAGAAAGTGCTTGCGGTGTCATGACACCTAGGCTATTATTCTTACATCAACAACGAACTGGGGACACAAACATGAACACCACTTACATCTCAAACCAACTAAGCCGCGAAACCAAAAAAAACAGCTACCAAAGATGGTGTAAGCGTTGCTTGGTTAGCCGGACTGGTAGTAACTGGAATGATCAGCTACGCAGAAGCGGTAGCAGAATTAAACAAATAACCACCGCCCAGCAAGGGCTAACACTGGGGATAAAACCATGATCTTAATTACACTGAACAAAATACGCGAAAAGTCACCATGCGCCGAAGGATGGCAAATACTGCTAACGAGCAAAGGCAAGACGTCTGCTGATGATATTGAATTTCCATTAACAGACGTTCTGGATAGCAACGGATTAAACGATACTTTTTGGTGCCTTCGATGCCTGCCAGAGCACAATAGTTTGTGGCGACTATATGCAGTTTGGTGCGCAGAGCAAGTAAATCACCTAATGACTGACGAGCGCAGCTTAAATGCCCTGGTGGTTGCTCGAAATCATGCTAACGGATTGGCGACAGATGAAGAGCTTGCCGCTGCCGGGGCCGCTGCCGGGGCCGCTGCCAGGGAAGCTGCCTGGGAAGCTGCCTGGGACGCTGCCGGGGCCGCTGCCGGGGCCGCTGCCAGGGAAGCTGCCTGGGAAGCTGCCTGGGACGCTGCCTGGGCCGCTGCCAGGGCCGCTGCCGGGGCCGCTGCCGGGGCCGCTGCCAGTGCCGCTGCCAGTGCCGCTGCCAGTGCCGCACAAAAAGAAAAACTGCGCCAAATATTAACAGCCGGGAAATGGGTGAATTAATGCCAAAAGACAAAAACGTGATTAGAGCCGAAAGGCACAACCGGCTAAAAGCGCAGGGCCTTAAGCAGCGCCTTTGCTGGGTTTTGCCTGAGCGCATGGAAGAACTAGAAAAGGCGGAAATTCGGCTCAGGAAGCCAAAGAGGAGCGTGCCATGCTTAGATTCGTGATAGTCCTGCTTATCGTCTGGATTGCCTGCTCAGCTGGCGAAAAAGAGCGGCCTATGAAGTACACTGGCCAAATAAAACCTAAAACAGAATGTGGGGAATGGAAAAAATGAATATAACTAGCGAGACTGTTCTAAACCGAGCAATGCTTGCCTATGTGGCCAATATGCCGCGCAAAACTATTGAAGTTGGCGGCAAACCTTACCTGACCCGCTATTTAGTGTGCGAACACCCGGATGGCTCCCAAGAGTGGATTCACCAGTTCTTGAGCGCTGATGGCGATAGGCACTTGCACAGCCACCCATGGAACGCTCAAAGCTCAATTTTGGTAGGAGGATACATAGAGGCCTATCTTGATGATGGCGATGTGAAAACCAGAGATTTAAAGCCTGGCGATACCAACATAATAACGCCAAGCCATATTCACCGGATTGTTTGTGTCTCCCCGTACTGCTGGACACACATGCTGGTTGGCACTTCTAGACTACCGCAGTGGTTTTTCATTGACGAAGCTGGAAACCGTGAATATATGCAAACTAGCCCGCTTAAATGGTGGGAAAATCTTTAAACATCGTGCGGCTTTTGCCGCACTGTGTCTGCGTTCATTAGTAAGCCTTCCCACCATCTTTCAACCGGTTTTCAATCTTGTGATCTGCTCGATTCCGATTGTATTCCAGCTTTTCAGTTATAGCGCCTCCAAGATCCAAATTAAGCGCACCGGCAAGGTCGGAAATCCTTATCACCGCATCAGCCAACTCAACTTCAAGCATTGACCTGTGGGGCAATTTGTCATCCATTAGGCCTTTCCTATGACCTTCCATCGCCTCGCTTACTTCGCTGTGAGTTAGGCAAATCTTTTGAACAACAACAAGCTGCCCGATTAGTTTTTGCATCTCATTTTCAGGTGAATTAATTACCTGCACTAAATCTAGACCTGTTGGGTGATGCTTCCACCAGCCAGCGTTTAATGATGCGCCATGGCAGCGCTCAGTCATTTCGTTAATGTTCATTAGTTTTGCTCCCCAGTTGGTTTTGATGTGTTTGGCGTTACATCTGCCGGTTGCTGAGCCGGTACCGGGCTGGCGTAGAGCGGAATAGCGCTGCCGTTGGGCGATATAATATCCCAGGCATCCTTCGCGGCTTGCTCAGAACTAAACATTCCAACACCTGGACTGCCGTTAGCGTGCGACCATACCCAGCAATATGGCTCCTGCTTCCGCGCAGCGTCTTGCTCTGCACGCATAGCGGAAACATGCCCAATTGCTCCTCCATGGGTTTTTGACCCGCTCGCCAAAACAATCTCATTCCATTGCTGGAGCACTGATTCAAGCTCAGCTCGATCACTCTCACCCTGCTCACCCTGCAGAATCAAAGCCTGAACGGCCTTAATCGAGTCGTGGTCGCCATAGACAAACAATTTGCCAGCTCCGTCGCCGACACCCATCATGGTGCTGGTTTTTGCCTCAAGCTCAGCGCGCAGGGCGTCTCGCTCGGACTCTGCGCTCTCCAGACGCTCGATTAGCTCAAGAACTGCGCCGGGATTGGCGGCGGCTATAAAATGCCCGTTAGAAATCGGGTTATCACCCACGCCAGATACAATGTTGTGGCTATGATGCGAAGAGCCTACAAATGGCTCATCGCAATACCACGGCCCAGGCGTAGCGGCGAGCGCTTTAGCCTTCAAATCTTCTAAATCAGTCATTATTAACCACCGTTCTGTAAACTGCGTTCTGCATGTGCTCGATTATGCATGGCATAACTTTTATTATTGTTGCAACCTCATCGCCCGCATCAATTTCTTCACCCTCTGGATCAAATGAAAAGTTTTCCAGGGTCATGCGGCCATTTTCTGCCTGATAAATTTTACCAAATTTAATTATCTTCATTTTGCACCTCGCACTTGGCAATGGCTCTGCTTATGGAAATTGAAGCGTTGGTATGATGATGCTCGTAGCCGCGATCTGGTTTACATTGGGCCAGCGCTGAAACAGCTAATTGAAGCACTTTTATCAGCTCATCCCGCTGGGCGGTGACGGCGGCGAGCTGTTTGCTCAAAATCTTTATTTCGTTGTTTTCGCCAAATAGTTCAATTCCAGCAACTGAAAATAAAGCGCCGTTTTTAAGGTCTTCGTTTGATAATCCATTGCACGCATCTACGCAGACCATTATGCGCGGAGCCAAGGAAATAATTAGCTCAACCTCTTCAATCATAGCCCCAATATAACCGCGATCATAGTCGTCTTTAGAATTGTTTCGCAGATTATCAAGCCCGTCAGCCAGATGATTTAACCTATCTAAAATGTTCTGTTCATGCGTGTGATTAGACATAGTTATTCCTCGTCCACTATGGACCGTAATGTTTTTGATAAATCGGGTTGCCGGTCGCACCAAATCGAGCACACGTGAGCGCAGACGCATAGATGCGATGACTTGAAAGGAGTGAGCTTGCGAGAATGACTAAATGCAGGTAAAATTCTGCTCAGGGTCGGTTTTGTGGTCAGGCACAATCCGATCAAGTTGCCCGTGATCTAGTAAATCACCGGCAGCAAAATCATGCTAAACCTGTTGTTCTCCCCAGTCAACAGCAGCATGCCGCCAGCAGCGCGGGAAAACAGCCCCTTTCGAGGGGCTTTTTTTTGCCTAAATATTTTCAAGTTTTTTGCGTTTTGGGCTTGCGGTGTCATGACACTTGCGCTATGATTCTTACATGGGCGCTGAACTGGGGATAAGATTATGAGCAAACTACAGGCCGCAGCAAAAGCGCTTAATTCAAACCAAGTCACCTTGCCTACTAATGGCCGCTCTGTTGATCTAGGCTCTTTGCTTTTGCATCGTTCTGGTGATGATATGTGCTATGTCTACAACAAAACCAGACTTGGCCGCACTGGCAAGCTAATCGGTCGCCTGAGAGTAAACTTAGTTACGGGCGCCTGGGCAATCTAACCGACCAGCCCCGCAAGGGGCTAACACTGGGGAATTTATGAAAACAGTGAAAGAACTTAAAGGCATTAGATATGTAAGACCTGACCGTCCGCACATCAGAAAAAAGGATGGCGAGTGGATTGCTGATGGAATAGGTTTTATATCTAATATTGCAACAAAATACAGAGACAATTTAATAAAGGCTCATTGTTGGGCGCATGATAAAAACTGGGGAGAAACATGAAAATAAGCGAACTACCAACTGCCCGTCTACGCGCCAAGGCTTACGACTACCGCATAGTTGATACCGAGATTTTGGCAGATGCGTTCCTGTTTGAATACACAACTGAAAAGGCTCCTTTTTGGCTGGCCTGCATCCGTGGCGAGTTTGACCGGGCCAAGGCAATGCAGCCGCACTTGTTTGAGCCTCTTGAATTTCCAGAGCTTACGCTTCTTGATGAGTCGGCGCTTGATGAGTCAATATCGGTTCTGGAGGGAATTTGCAATGGTCTATGATCCTAACCGCTACTTCACTTACAGCACCCCGCACCGGTACTGGCAGAACGGACTAGACGTTACCTGGTACATCATTAACAACATCGCGCCGCCTCTTTCTGAGCGGTTTTTCCCAGTTACCTGCAAATAAAAAAGCCCGCTAAGTGCGGGCAATGGGTCAAATCAAACTAATCAATTCTAACAGGCTAATGTGGTGCTTCCGCATGTCGGCAAGAAGCAGGTTAGCCCGCACTTTAACCTGATTTGGCAACTGCTCCCCTCCAAAGTTCTGGTCGTATATGTACCGCTCCATGTCTCTGATTTCAGTTAGCAGCGTTTCCGCCTTGCTCTCGTAGTATTCTTTGCTGTGTAGCATGCAATTTCCCCAGTTGATTAGTATGAAGCTATAATCCAAATAACAATTATAATCCAAAGTCCTCCTGATTCTAATCCACATATTTCCAGTATGGTTGCTGCAGCGACTAAAGAGCTAAACGCCAAAGCTTTTCCTATGTGTGCGTAATTATTCATGTTTATTTCCTCAGTTGTTTAATTTTTGCTTTGTAGTGCTCGATGATCCGTCTGTAATCTTCTGCCCGGTATCGAACTGGCTCATGTGGCCCTTTCAGCCGATCAACCTCAGCATCGCCTATTTTCAACCTCAGCCGCTTTTCATACTCGATCAGGTTGCCGCTCATGTGCAGGTTGCAATAGCTGTTGCACTGCTTGTGGATGTTGGCCTCATCGTACCGCAGGGCCTTGCATCTGCCCTTTGGTATAAAGTGGCCAGCAGCGTACTGGATATCCGGTTTAGTCGTGTCGCAACTAATGCAGGGCTCGTCCTTGTCCCTGAGTCTTATGTATTTGTTGCATACCCTTTCTGCCTCCCGTGCAAGCCAACTAAGGCTGTTTTCATTGTAGGCCTTCTTCTTATCCTTGTGCTCCTTGTCGGACTTCTTCTTGGCCTCCTGGCGGGCAAATTCAATGGCGCATTCAACGCTGCAAACCTTCCCGCGCATAGAGTTAAACTGCACGAAGTCTTTTTTGCAAACCTTGCAGCGCTTAGGCTTTTTGGGCTTCATCAATTAAAAATCTGGCGTCAAACAAACAGGCGGTTTCATATTCATCCAAAGCTCATCAAGCGCATTATTTATCTCCTTATCTGCGTTAAATCCATATGGAGCTTTTATATACTTGCGATTTCCTTTTTCTTTAATCAAAAATGAATAGTCCCAATACCCTGTATCCTCTAGAGAGGATGAACCGAAGCTGACATTAACTTCAACCCATGTCCCATCTAATCTTTTAAATTCTTTTTTAAGTCTCATATTTTATCCACCAGTCCTAAATGCACTTCGTACACCATGGCCAAAAGATTCTTTCCGTGCGCCGTGATCTTAATCATGCAGTAACGCATGTCGCCGCCGTCAAGCAACCGCTCAAAAATTCCTTTGCCGTCAAGATCGGCGAGCGCCCGCGATACCGAAGGAACGTGCATGGCGCAGCGCTTGGCTATGTCGCTCACGGTTCGCGCCTCAATGGTTATCGCTTCAAGTATAAGCACTTGCTCAACGCTAAGGCCGCTGGTTCCTGATAACACCACTTTCGAAAGTTCACGGCGGGCCTTGGTGGCAGATTTTTTGGCCCTGACAAATTTGTTGATTAGATCTTGCATAGTTATTCCCCAGTTTTTGCCATGTGATTTTTTGCTAAAGGCATAATCAAAGCTTTGTTTTCTGCCCAAAACTCAATCGCTTTTGAGTTCATTTCTGATATTTCTCTTTCTGAAAATTCATCCCATTTATTTATGCTATGAAATTGACAACCTATGGACATTTCTTTATCAATTATTGTTACATTCCAGCGCAGCCCAGATATTAATACAGGTGTTTTTGAGGATATTCCGAACACCCGCGCATTGCCGGACACCTGCGCATTGCCGGACACCCGCGCATTGCCGGACACCTGCGCATCGCCGTACACCAGCGCATTGCCGGACACCCACGCATCGCCGGACACCTGCGCATCG
>CAZWBZ010000007.1:0-49639 GCA_964632605.1 uncultured Candidatus Saccharibacteria bacterium | reverse complement strand
TTGTTAGAGTTGCCAGCATTATAATGGCAACTAATATTAGCAGCTTTATCTTTTTACTAGGTTTTTTTGCGGCAGGCGCAGTTTTAAAATCAGAAACAGGGGGGAAAGAATTTACGCTTGTTTCTGGCATTTTTTCTATTACAACGTTAGATACAGTATTATTATCTTCCATAAAATTATTTATTAGCAGTTACCTGTTTTACCAGCGCCGGCTACTGGGTTAATTTGTCGACATTTTCCATAAACTCCACCTGCTCCAGAAGGGTCAGAACTAATAAGTACAGATCCATCTGGACAAGCAGCACTAGCTGATTTTAATTCGCAATAGTTACCAGTAACTAAATTAGTAGTAGACCCAGGTGTCATGTATAAATCATAACCATTTTTAATATTAGGATGACTTATTCCATATCCATTAGCAGATGCAGCAGTTTTATTACTACTTGGAACCAATTGCCCAACACGCAATAATCCAGAAACAATAGTACGTCCACCAACATCAACATTAGAAGCCAGTAGAGCATTTTCTCTCACTACCACTCTGTCTAATCCTAAATTAGACTCAAAATACATAGAGTTAGCAGCTGTTTTTGTAGAATCAGCAGCATTAACGCCGTCTCCAATACCCAATGATCCATCGCGGTATTGTGTATCCGCACCTACGTTAATAGGAACTTGTGATGTAGTACTACCAGGCAATGCAGTTGGTTCTGCAAAAGCCAAAGCTGTAAATGTAAGACCCAGAGCCAAGCCAATAATAACAGAAGCAAAGAAATGTTTTTTCATTATCATGATAGTTATATTGTAACATATTAAACGAAGCACAAAAGGGAATAAGTACCCAATAAACACAACCATATTTTTTATTTCTTGTGTTATAATTATTTTATATGTACGTATCACCAGATATTTTAAAAAAATTTCTAATTGAATCTAATTTAGTATCCACTAGTGATATTGAAAAAGCTGAAGCTCAATCCCAAAAAACAGGGGACACACTGGGAAATGTTTTGGTCTCTCAAGGCAAACTAAAAGAAGACGAGCTTCAAAAATCTGTTGGGTATGTACTGGGTATACCGTTTCTATCTCTAGAGAATGAGAATATCGACTTTGAAATATTATCTCTAGTTCCAGAGCCAATAGTCCGCGCGCACAATATTGTGGCTTACCGTAAAACATCTACAGGGCTCGAAGTAGCAATGGTAGATGTGGACGACCTAGCGGTGCTGGATTCCCTAAAAAAGAAGACTGGCCTACGTCTTTTGCCACGTCTTACAGACAGCGCATCTATTCAACACGCATTAACTCTATACAAAAAGACCTTAAACGATGAATTCCAAGACATTATCGACAAAGAATCTGGCCATGTAAAATCTCTAAACCAGGTAAAAGAAGGAGACACCCCAGAAAACGAAAAAGAGCTAAAAGAGCTAGCCGAAGATTTACCTATTGTTAAAATAGTAGATTCTCTTATTTCTCATGCAATCTTGCAGGGCGCATCTGACATCCACATGGAACCGCACGAAGAAGCTTTTTATGTGCGTTACCGTATAGACGGGTTGCTACGCGACGCAATGGTACTACCTAAAAAGACTGCTGGTGGAATTGTTGCTCGTATCAAAGTCTTATCCAGTCTAAAGCTAGACGAAAAGCGTCTACCTCAAGACGGAAGATTTAAAATAGAACAAGACGGGATGAAGGTTTCTTTCCGTGTATCTACACTGCCGGTTTACTACGGGGAAAAGGTGGTTATTCGTATTTTGAAGGAGAATTCTAAAGGTTTTTCCCTAGAAGGTTTAGGATTTCATGGCGCATCACTAGAAAGAGCTCATGAAGCATTAAAACAACATATTGGTATGATCGTAGCAGCGGGACCTACTGGGTCTGGTAAATCTACAACTCTTTATACAATGCTAGACATGGTAAATACACCAGAAGTAAACATTTCTACAGTAGAAGACCCGGTAGAATATCAAATGCCTCGCATTAACCAAACTCAAGTAAGACCAGAAATTGGTTTAACTTTTGCTAACGGACTAAGAACACTGCTTCGCCAAGACCCAGACATTGTGATGGTAGGGGAAATCCGTGACGGAGAAACAGCAGGTATCGCCGTAAACGCAGCTCTTACTGGGCACCTTGTGCTATCAACTATCCACACAAACTCTGCAGCAGGAGCAATACCTCGTTTCGTAGATATGGGGGTACCGCCATTTTTGCTTGTCTCTACTCTTAAAATTGTTATTGCACAAAGACTTGTGCGTAGACTGGGCGGTTCTAAAGAAAAGTATTTTATGACAGATGCTGAATTAATGCAGCTTTCTAAATTCGTAGACCTGGACCGCATGCTAGGCTTCCTAAAAACAGAAAACATAATTGCCGAAACAGATACATGGAGAGAAGTACCTTTTTATAAACCAATTCCAGAAAACGAATCTGATACTGGCTACAAAGGACGTGTTGGTTTGCACGAAGCTTTAAAAATATCTCCAGCAATAAAAGAACTTATTCTAAAAGGAGCAACTGACGATGCAATAGAAGCGCAAGCTAAAACAGAAGGAATGGTAACAATGCTTGAAGATGGAATATTCTTAGCAGTAAGAGGCGAGACAACAGTAGACGAAGTCTTGCGTGTAATTAACGAATAACATGTTATATAAATTTACAGCAGTTAAAAGAAGCGGGGAGAAATACGACGGCCAGATGGAGGCTGCTGACAAATTAACTTTGGCTCGCAATCTTAGAGCCCAAGGAGAAATACTAATAGACGTAAAAGAAAAGAAAAGTGGCGAAATAAATATTTCTTTTTTGTCTAGAATAAAAACAACAGACATAATCAACTTTTGCCGAAACATGGCTGGACTAATGCAAGCTGGGGTTTCTCTTTCTCGTAGTATTGAAATATTAGAAAGACAAACAGCTAATGTAAAAATGAAGGTTGTATTGCATTCAATCTTTGAAACAATTAAATCCGGAGGTTCTCTTTCTGACGCATTAGCAAAACACCCAAAAGTTTTCGACAACCTATTTATCTCTATGATGAGAGCAGGGGAAGAGTCAGGAAATCTTGTTGGAACACTAAGAGAAGTTCAAACACACATCACAAGATCTTACGATTTAAAGCGTAAAATAAAGGGCGCAATGACATACCCAATGGTTATTCTTGGAGCCATGGGTCTTATTGGAATTTTAATGATGAAATTTGTTGTACCAAGTCTGCTTAAAACTTTTTCAGAATTTAAAACAGAATTACCAACACCAACAAAAATTGTTATTTGGCTGGCGGATGTTATAAACAATCATTTTATACTACTAGTGGTATCTATTATTGTTATTATAGCCGGCGGAATTTACGCTAGTAAATTAGAGCCAGTAAAGAAACTAGCTAGCCGCGTAATTATACGATTACCAGCAATTGGGGCAATTGCAAAACAATCTCTAACAGCAAGAACAGCAAGAACAATGGCGTCTCTTCTAAAGTCTGGTGTTACTGTAACAAGAAGTCTAGAAATTACTCGCGAAGTTTTGGGTAACTATCAATATAAAATAGTTATAGAAGAAGCTTTGGCAAACATTCAAAAAGGTAACCCCATGTCCAAAGCATTTCAAGCTCATTCTAATTTGTACCCAATAATGATGGGGGACATGATAGAAGTAGGAGAAGAATCAGGAAAAGTAGGAGACATGCTTCTAGACGTAGCAAATTTCTACGAAGAAGAAGTTGACCAAAAAACAAAGAACCTATCTACAATAGTAGAACCGATTCTAATGCTATTAATTGGTGGAGCAGTTGGGTTCTTTGCGGTAGCGATGATGACTCCGATGTACAAGATGATGGACACTGTTAGCTAATAAAAAAAATGTTAAGAAAAAAATATTCTAAAGGATTTACGTTAATGGAAACAATAGTTGCTATGGCAATTTTTATGACTGTTTCTGTTGGACTATACCAAGGTTTTACAAGAACCTTGAAACTAATGAGTGTTGTAAAAGTAAAAGAGCTAGCAACAAATCTTGCAAACGAACAATTTGAAATTGCTCGCAACCTTCCTTATGCCAGCGTTGGAACAATCAGTGGTATCCCTGCAGGAGTATTTGCCCAAAGCCAAACAATAGTAAGAGACGGCCGAACATTTGATGTAACAATTACAGTACGTAATATCGATGACCCTTTTGATGGAACACTGGGCGGAACACCTAATGATCTTTCTCCTGCAGACATGAAGCTAATGGAAATAATAGTAGACTGCACATCTTGCACAGAAATTGCTCCAGTAACAATGACCACAAAAATTGCTCCAAAAAATCTAGAGACAGCATCCACAAATGGGGCTTTGGTTATAAAAGTCTTAGATGCATCAGGGGTTCCAGTATCAGCAGCAAATGTACATATAGTTAATAGTTCGGTTGTTCCAATAGTAGATATCAACGATGTAACAGGGACCGATGGAACACTAACAATTGTTGACGCGCCTCCATCTGTAGATGGATACAATATAACAGTAACAAAATCAGGGTACAGCACAGAAAAAACTTACCCAGTAGGAGCAGTAGCTAACCCTAACCCAAACAAAGCAGACATAACAGTTATCATTCAACAAATTAGCCAAATGTCTTTTGCTATCGACAAAACAAGTACTGCCCCAGTAACAACTTTTGATAGCCAATGCAGTCCTACACCTAATTTCGACTTTGACGTAACAGGTAGCAAACTAATAGGTACAAGCCCTGATACTATAAAATATTCTCAAAGCTTTACCTCTAATGGTTCAGGAAATATAACTATTAGCGACTTGGAATGGGATACATATAATATAGTAGGTACTGATGCGTCTTACGACATTATTGGTACAAACCCATTATTGTCATTAGGTGTGCCCCCAGACACAACCCAAAATATTCAAATTACTACAGCTGCAAAGAACGGAAGACGTCTTGTAGTAGTGGTAAGAGACCAGTCAACAGGCCTGCCAGTAACAGATGCAGATGTAACACTGGATAACGGAGGGGGATATTCTTCCACAAAGACTACTGACGAAGGATTCTTAACCCAAACAGATTGGTCTGGTGGTAGTGGCCAAACAGACATTGGCTCAAGCAATCTATATCTTAGCTCTAATGGAAACATAGAAGTTAGCGCGTACCCAGGAGAATTAAAGCTTTTGGATAACAGCGGAGTTTATTTATCTAGCGGTAATCTAACATCTTCTACTTTTGATACTGGGTCTCCAAGTAATTTCAAACAAATACTATGGAGCAGCACAAACCAGCCAGTACAAGCTGGACCTGATAGTGTAAAATTCCAAGTTGCTACAAACACCGATAATCTAACCTGGAATTTTGTTGGACCAGACGGAACAAGCTCTACGTATTTCACAACAGCAGACCAAAACATTGGCTCAAGTCACGACGGGGATAGATATTTAAGATATAAAGTATTTTTTACAACTAATGATACAGCTTACACTCCGACAATTTCTGATGTATCATTTACATATACTTCATCTTGTATTCCACCAGGACAAGTAAATTTCTCAGGACTTTCTACTGGTAACTACACATTAAGCGTAACAAGAGCAGGGTATCAAGATTCTAGTAAGATTGTAAACATTAATTCAAACTGGCAAAGCAGTGAATTCACAATTGCTCCGTAATTATATGAAAAAAAATAAATTAAATTCTGGGTTAACGTTAATGGAACTACTAATAAGTATGGCTATATTTAGCTTAATGCTTGTAATGATAGCAACATTTGCCAAAAATATTTTTTCTTATAAAAGAGGTTTTACAAATACTTTGTCAGTCTATGACAATGCAAGAACAATCCTGCAACCAATTGCATCTGAAATCAGATCAGCCTCGGTATCATCTCTTGGTTCATACCCCGTAGAAACAGCTGCAGATAATACATTTACATTTTATGCAGACACAAATAATGACGGACTAAAGGAAAGAAATAGATATTTCTTATCAGGGACAACTCTTAAAAAAGGAGTCACACAGCCAACAGGGAACCCACTTAGCTATAGTGGAGCCGAAACAACAACAGACATCGTATACAATGTAACAAACACAGGAGGAACACCAATATTTTCTTACTATGATACAAACTATACAGGATCATCAGCAGCATTAACTCAGCCAGTAAACATATCAGACATTAGGCTAATAAAAATAAACCTTTTACTAGATGCAGATGTAAATAACCCTCCAACAGCAGTAGCCGTAACAACCCAAATCAGTCTTCGTAATCTTAAAGACAACCAATAATATGCAAAAAAGTATTAAAAACCAAAAAGGAATAGTCTTAATGAATACACTTGTGTTTCTTGGTGTAGCATTAGCTTTTCTTAGTTTTTTTGTTGCATGGTCAGGGTCAAGTCTTAAAATGGCCCAAAGATCTTTACACAAAGAACAAGCTCTGCAAATAGCAGAAGCGGGGATAGAATATTATCGTTGGCACCTGGCACATGCTGGGTCAGACTTTCAAGATGGAACAGGGGCAGCTGGACCATATACACATAATTTTTATGACAAAGACGGGAATTTAATAGGGGACTTTGTTTTAACGATTACTCCACCAATAACAGGATCGACAATTGTAACAATAAAATCCGAAGGTCATGTTGCAGGATCATCACTAAGAAGAAAAATTCAAGCAAGACTAGCAATACCATCATTTGCTAAATATTCTGTAGTAGCGAATGAAGCAATGCGTTTCGGAGAAGGAACAGAAGTCTTTGGTCCAATTCATTCTAACGGAGGAATTCGTTTTGACGGAATAGCTCACAATTTAGTAACAAGCGCCGTTACATCTTACAACGATGCAGACCACACAGGGAACAACGAATTCGGAGTACACACACACGTAAACGTACCGCCAAGTAGTGGGGTAAATAGCACATTTCGCTCAGCAGAAGCGCCGAATAATAGTGTAGCAAACCGCTCGGACGTATTTATGGCAGGAAGACAATTTCCTGTACCCCAAGCAGACTTTGCCGGAATTGCCAGCGATCTTTCTATTATAAAAACAAATGCCACAACCGGTGGTAAATACCTGGCAGCATCTGGAGCTCTTGGATACCATATAGTACTAAAAACAGATGATACTTATGATGTATACAAGGTAACCAATTTAGCATCAGCGTCTAACTCTTGTTCCAGTAATTCTACTGGTACAGACCCAACATGGGGAACATGGAGTATCAAAAGTAGTGGCGGCCAAACTTTTGTAGGGAACTACGCAAACCCAGCAAACGGACTAATCTTTGTGGAAGATAATTTATGGATAGACGGAACAATAAATACAGCTAGACTAACTATTGCTGCTGGAAAATTCCCCGACAATGCCAGCCAAAGAAAAAGTATTACCGTAAATTCAAACCTGCAATATACCAATACTGATGGCCAAGATGTAATTGCTCTTATAGCGCAAGAAGACATAAACGTAGGAATGGTTAGTAGTGATACACTAAGAATAGACGCAGCACTAATGGCAATTAATGGACGCGTTGGTAGACATTACTATAGTTCTAGTTGTTCACCTTATCACAATAGAACACTACTAACACTGTACGGAATGATAGGCACAAACAAAAGATATGGGTTCGCCTATACCGATGGAACAGGGTACGACACTCGTACAATCATATATGATGCAAACTTGCTGTACGGTCCGCCTCCATCATTTCCATTAACATCAGACAAGTATTCGATAATCTCTTGGGACGAATTATAAAAACATTATGCAAAAAACACATTTTACTAAATTCTTTTTTCTTAGCATTCTAGCGTTTACTGTATCTATAGCTGTGATTATTTATATTGTAAAAACAAATATAAAAGATATCCCGAAGATAGAACAAGAAAATATTGCTATTAAAGAGACAGATCAAGTAGCTGAAAAACAGGGGACAATAGCGCCCCAAAATCCATCTGGAAACATAGAAATATCTAGCCCTCAAAAAGATACCCAAGTCTCATATATACTGCCGATAATGGCAGAAGTTTCCGGTAATATCGAGGTTTCAAAGGTAGAATTCTACGTAGACAAAAAGCTAATAGCTTCAGACACAAAAGAGCCCTATAACGGTATCTGGGATACAACCAAAGAATCCAACGGTATCCATATAATCAACGTGAAATCTTATGATAAAAAGGGTGTAGTAATCGCAACAAAGTCTATATTTTCAACAGTTTTTAACAACAATGAGGCTCCAACCACAAAAAAAGGTCTTCCGGTTGGCCCACAATTTGTAAATTAGATCCAAAAACTTGACAAATGCCCATGAATTTGCTATACTGGTCTTGTGAGTAAAAAAGCCTAACGGTAATTATACAAACAAATGCCTAACATTAATCCGCCTTCGGGCGGATTTTTGTTTACCTATTTTTGTTTGTGGTACAATACCCATATGACAGCAAAAGAAATGCACATAATTGGTAATTTTAAACAAAACCCAGATACACTGACAAAATCACTAGCCCTGGCTAAAGAATACGTAAATCTAAAAAAACTAAATAAGAATATAAAACTTGGTATTGCAGCCCCAACTCCTTTTTTGCCAGAGCTTGTTAAAAAGTTTGGTAAAAGTTTGCCTATTTATTCTCAAAATGTTTCAAACAGTAACGACGGTTCTCATACCGGAGAAGTATCTGCAGGCATGCTAAATTCTGTTGGTATTAAAAATACTATCATTGGTCACAGCGAGAGACGCGCACTGGGGGAGAATAACGAAGTAATAAAAAAACAAATAGAAAATGCATTGGCAAAAAAGATGCAAATAATACTCTGTGTAGGGGAGAAAGAGAGACACGAAGACACCGGCCACATCAGATTTGTAAACGAGCAACTAGAAACAGCACTATCTTATGTTAAAAAAGTAGAATTAAAAAACATAACAATTGCTTACGAGCCAGTATGGGCAATAGGGAAGGATGCTGTTCGCAACGCAAATGAAAATGAAATTTATGAAATGACTATAGCAATAAGAAAAAAGCTAGTAGAAATGTTTAGTAAAAATATTGGTAGCAGTGTAAAGATAATTTACGGAGGATCAGTTAATTCTAAAAATTGTGCGGAAATAATGTCGGTTCATAATATAGATGGATTTTTATTAGGCAGAGCCAGTCTAGACACCAAAGAAGTAAAAAAAATTATAGAAATAATTAGCAAATAAGAACGTAATAATAAGAGTATGTTGAGTATAAAAAAAATAGGAAGTATAAAAAATAAGACAATAATTTTGCGTGCTGATTTTAACGTCCCAATAGAAGGTGGGGTAGTTACTGACACATTTAGAATAGACAAAACATTTCCTACATTAGACTATCTTGTTAAAAAGGGCGCAAAAGTCGTTATATTAGCGCATTTAGGGGAAGATGGGTCTAAAAGTTTACTACCAGTAGCAAAATATCTAGCAAAGAAAAAATACAAAGGTTATTTTGAAAACAGTGATAATTTAGAAGAAATCCGCGATAGTGTTATGGATCTATCAGCAGGCGAAGTTTTGCTAGTAGAAAATATTCGCAGATTTGAAGGAGAAAAAAAGAATGACAAAAAATTTGCAATATTCTTAGCATCTCTGGGGGACGCATATGTAAATGATGCCTTCTCTGTATCACACCGCATGCACGCTAGTATTGTAGGTATTCCTAAATTAATTCCAGGCTTTGCTGGAATGCAGCTGGAGACAGAAATAAAAATGCTTTCAAAAGCGTTAAAGCCAAAACATCCTTTCTTTTTTATCCTTGGCGGCGCAAAGTTTGATACAAAACTGCCATTACTAAAGAAATATACAACTATTGCTGATGCCGTTTTTGTAGGAGGAGCATTAGCGAATACTTTGCTAAAGAAAAAAGGTTTCGAAGTAGGAGTATCTCTTGCAGAAGATAGTGTAAAAATTGCGCCAGCATTACTAAAGAGTTCAAAACTGCTACTACCAATGGATGTTACTGTGCTGCGCGGTAAAAAAATCTTAGAAGTTGCAGTAGAAGAAGTAGAAGCGGGGGACAACATTGTAGACACAAGTACAGAGACACTAACACGTCTTCGCCCACTAATAGAGAAGGCCAAATTAATTGTATGGAACGGACCACTTTCTAAATCTGGAACAAATGATGACGCTGGAACAATAGAACTACTAAAGCTACTAAAGAAATCAAAAGCCGAAACAATAATAGGCGGCGGAGATACAGCAGAAATAATACACAAAATGAAAATGGAGAAAGATTTTACTTTTGTGTCTACTGGCGGGGGAGCAACACTGGATTTCCTGGCTAACGGAACACTGGCTGGAATAAAAGCTTTAAAATAATAAACCTGAACCCAAAACACCCGGCAAAACGCCGGGTGTTGACTTTTTGCCCTACAGAAGGTTTAATAAAGAAAAAAAATCAAAATGAAAGAAGTAAAATTTTCAAAAGCGATGGATCGTCTTATGACAAAGGGCTACGGCCAATTTGACATAGACTTAAAAACGTCAGACTTCGAAGAGTGTATGCGTCTCCAGAAAAAAGTCTTTAAATTTATACGCAAAAACAAACTGCAGGATATACTGTGTACTGATAGTCACCGAGAAAAAGATGACACAGACAGAGGATTCTTTGAAAGAAGGGAGGAGCTTGGCGGTAAAGACAATAAAGACTGCGGGCACTACAGAAACAGTTTGCGAGTAGAGATTGAATTTAGACTGGGGAGATCCCTGAAAAAAGACGAGGTTATAAATCAATACCTTGTCTGTGCTAAAAAAATCTATACATCTCTGCATAAACTAGCCGTAAGAATTGTCACAGAAGTAGACAACAGGATACCCCAATTTGGCATTCTTGAAATGTTTCTCGACCCGGAAGTATCGGATTTAAATGTTTTAAGGACGATTGGATATCTTATGTCTAAAAAAGACAAAAATGTAGCCGATTTTCATTATGACCGAAACTTTATGACGATAGCCGCTTATGAATCTCATACTGGTCTTTATATACAAGATGGAGAAAAATTAGTTCCATATGTACATAAAGAAGGAAAAGTTCTTGTATTCTTTAGCCAAAAAGCTGAAGAGTTGACCAATGGAATTTTAAAGGCAAGAGTTCACGGGGTTAGCGTTTTTAAAAAAGGAATTCAAAGAGATGCTGTTGTTATGTTTACTCATACACTGATTCCATTTATTATGAAATCCAAACCGGTACCATTACACCTAAAACAAGTTGCGTAGCAACATCTTACAAATAAATCCAAGGAATACTCCTTGGATTTTTTTATTTGTTTAATTTTTCGATTACAGCTTCTAAATCTTTCTTATCTGGGTTTTGGGTTGGCCAGCCTTCGAGACCGTCCGACAACTGTCGGGGGATAAGATGAATATGGAAATGCGGAACATCTTTACCAACAACAGACATTTGTACATAGTCCGCGCCTAGCTTAGTCTTGATTTGGTTAATCAAAGTCTTAGCAGTTATAAAGCAGTGAGATAGTATTTCGTTAGGTAAATCTTGAACCCATTCATGGTGAGATTTTGGGATTATTAGCATATGACCAACAGTTACAGGTCTAATATCCAAAAAAGCCAAACAAGTCTCATCTTCGTATACTTTATAGCAAGGTATTTCTCCTGCAGAGATTTTACAAAAAATACAGTTATCCATATACAGATATTGTAGCACACGAAAAGAAATAAGCTTTTTCGAGTACGCGGGAGGGTGAGCGTAGCGCAAGACCTTGAGTATATCGCACGGAACAAAGTGAGTACGATACGAAAGGTGTACAGCTTCTGTAAGAAGGGAGGGTTGGTAGCGCACGGAGAAAAAGTCTTATTTCTTGGAGTATTTAGTCCATGCTATACTAGCTAAATATGCCAGCTGGAAAGTACACACTAAGAAAGAATGACGGAGAAAGAAACAAAGATTTAGATACAAAATATGGTACTTTAATTGCTGATATTCTTATAAACCGTGGAATTAACGACCTGGAAATGGCTCGCCGCCATCTTACAGGTAATTTAAACGAAGAACACGGAGACCCATTTTCAATAGGCGACATGGATAAATGTTTAGAGCGCATAAACTACGCAATAGAGAATAACCAAAAAATAGCCATTCACGCAGACTACGACTGCGACGGTATTCCGGGTGCAGTAATCTTGTCGTCTCTTTTTAATACTATTGGCTACAAAAATTATATCGTCTCCATCCCAGACAGAAATTTAGAAGGCTACGGATTACACACTGACCACGTAGAAAAATTTAAAACAGCAGATGTAAATTTAATAATCACAATAGACATGGGAGTTACTGCTATTGAATCCACCAACCTGGCTAACGAATACGGAATAGATGTAATAATTACCGACCACCATACAATAGGAGACCACCTGCCAAATGCATACGGAATAATCCACCCAAGAATAATAAACAGTACTTATACAAACAGAGAATTGTGTGGGGCAGGGGTAGTGTATACACTAGCTCGAGGCTTTGTTCAAAAATATGGAGAGAAATATTCTGTTTCAAATAATTTTATCGACAGTATTGTGGACATGGCAGCATTCGCAACATTGTCTGACATGGTAGAACTAACTACAGAGAACAAAGCAATAGTTAAAGAAGGCATGGCACGTATGCGATCTCGCGCGCGTCCTGGACTGTTGGCACTGGCACGCAAAGCGCGCGTTTATTTGCGAGACTTAACCCAAGACGATATTACTTTTATGATAGCTCCAAAATTAAACGTAGCATCTCGTATGGGTAGCCCATATGATGCATACAATTTACTAATGGAAACAGATTCAGTCTTAGCAGACGAGCGAGCGGAAAAACTAACAGCGCTATCAAACGAAAGAAGAAAGCTAGTTGCCCTAATGGTAAAAGAAGCTCGCCGCGAAATAGCCAAGTGGAGCAAGGACGAAAAAACAGTAATCGTAATTGGCCACCCATCTTGGAAGGTAGGACTACTGGGACTAGTAGCATCCAAAGTAACCGAACTATATGACCGTCCAACTTTTGTATGGGGCCGCAGCGAAAAAGAAGACAGCATTTGCTACAAAGGATCATGCCGTGGTAATGGCAGCATCAACATGCACGAGATAATGAAAAACGTAGAAGATGGTGTACTACTAGAATACGGAGGACACTTTGAAGCAGGGGGTTTCTCTGTAAACCCTGAAAAAATTTATGACCTGGAAGATGCATTAATTAAAGCAAAAGATATTGTTCAAAAAGATGAATCAAATATAACAGAAAGCCAAAAAAATATTGATGCAGTCCTGCCAATATCTTTAATCCATGTTAACCTGCACCGCGCCCTAACAAAGCTTGCTCCTTTTGGACCAGGGAACGAAGAACCAGTTTTTGTTTTTAAAAACGTAACAGTACTCGACATAAGAACATTTGGCACAGGTAACGCTCATCTTGAAATAGCGTTTCGTGATGGTAACCAGCTTAGTTCCAGCGCTTATGCATTTTATACAAAAGTAGAAGACGTAAACAATCCTAAAATTGGCGACCAGGTTCACATAGTAGGAACACTGGATTCAAAATTATGGCAAGAAACAGTGCGAGTAAGACTAAAAGATGTTATAACAATAAAATAATATGTCACACACAATAGTAATTTATACTGATGGTAGCGCACTGGGTAACCCAGGTAGAGCAGGGTATGCTTACCTTATAATAAACAAAAAGGCTAACACTGTTTCCGAATACGGCGGATTTAAAGAACACGCGACAAATAACCAAATGGAAATGCTGGCATTATCTGGAGCATTTGAAAGTCTTTGCCATATTGAAGCCGGGCAAGATGTTGTTATACATATAGATTCTGAATACGTTAAAAATGGAATTACTAAATGGATAACAAACTGGAAGAAAAATGGCTGGATGACTGCAGCTAAAAAACCCGTACTAAATAAAGAGATTTGGATAGAAATGGAGAAATTTTATGAAGAAGCCAAAACAATCCACAAAATAGAACTAAAATACGTTCCTGGTCATGCCGGAATAGGGGGCAATGAAATGGTGGACACAATAGCACGAACCATTGCAACCGATGGAGACTGGACATTCTTCTCTGGAGACAAAGAAGAATTTGAAAAGATTAGAAATATAAAAATATAATTTAATCCTATGAAGCAGTTTTTCCGAATAATTATAATAGTACTACCTATAATTTACGGAATATATGTTTCATATTTCAAGAAAGATGTTTCTATAATTTTCCCAGATAATGCAGTAGCCGTAATTGGCATAATAGATGACTATAAAGAACAGCGGGTTTCTTCTAATAGATATAGAATAAAAATTGAAAATTATAATGGCGTAGTAGTCTCTGAGACTGCTCGCTTTTTATTAATAACCGATCCTTATACCGAATATAAATACGGGCAAGAACTAAAACTGTATGGAACAGTAGAACTGCCAAAAGATTTTATAACAGACACAGGTAAGACTTTTGATTATGATTCATACCTAAAGCTAAATAAAGTCTACGGCATCATGCGTGACCCTGAAATAAAAATAATTCAAGATTTTAAAGGAAACTATTTTAAAAAAATATTATTTAATATAAGAGAAAAATTTAGCAATAGTTTAAATAAAAAATTAGAAACATCGGACAGCGCACTGGTGCGAGGAGTACTGCTGGGGGATAAAAGTAGTATCCAAAATAAATTAAGAGAAAATTTAGCCAAGACCAGTACGTCACATATTATTGCGCTATCGGGTTACAACATTACAATCGTTAGCGAAACACTGATAAAACTATTTAGTGGAATGTCCCTAATAGTTAGAAATTTGCTGGGTATTTTAGGAATTTTTATTTTTATATCTATGGCAGGCGGGGGATATTCGGCAATGCGTGCAGGAATAATGGCAACGGTTTTGCTGTACGCAAGATCAAGAGGCAGGAAATATGATGCGCTTTATACTCTTTTTCTTGCAACAAGTATTTTAATATTAATTACACCACTATCATTAAGATACGATGTTGGATTTCATTTATCAGTACTGGCAACTTTTGGGCTAATAGTTTTTCAAAATAATATTGCAGCATTTTTTATAAAAAAGAAATTAAAGAAATGGTTCGTAGAAATTTTAGCCAGCACACTGTCGGCCAGTATAATGACAATGCCGTACATTGCCTACAACATGGGTATTATCTCTATACTTGGAATATTTGCAAATATTATTGTTGTACCATTAATACCATTGCTAATGTTTTTTGGTTTTATTGCAGGACTAATGCCGGGCGTAATATCTATTCCTTTTGTATTTATATCAGGACTAATTAGTAAAATAATACTTGCTAGTATAAACAAAATCGGCAGCATATCTTTTGCTGCCGTTTATATAAATAACATGTCTATTATTTATATAATTATTTTGTATTTAATTTTGTTTTATATTGCCTTTAAATTAGTTAGGAAAACATCGTAGCGTTTTTCCAAAATAGAGAAGTTTGTATTTTTAATATAATCTTCTACATAATTCTTTTTACCAGATGGCTGATAGTCCGCAACATAGGAATGTTCCCACATATCAATAGCATAAACAGGGAAGGTAGACATAAGCTGACCCAAATGTTGTTCGTCTACCCAAGAAATTACCAAATGGTCAAAAGTAGTATCGTATGAAAGCATTGCCCAGCCAATACCGCGAGTCATAGCGCATTCTTTAAAACGAGCCCAAAAAGCATCCATACTGCCAAAATCTTTTACAATATCAGCAGATAATTTAGAATCAGGGGAGATTTCACTAGCAGAGCCTGTTAAAGAATAGAAATATAGCTCGTGATTACGCATACCGCAGAATTCAAAAGAGAATCTGCGCTGCAATTCGGTTCTTATATAAGTTTCGTCCACCGGTAAACTAGCTAGTTTTTCTTGAATTAAATTAGCATGTTTTACGTATCCAGCGTATAGCTTTAAATGCTCGTCGATAGTTTGCTTTGTAATACCCACTAATTCTGGGATTATAAAGGCTTTTTCTGTGTATTTTTCCATATAGGCCTAGTATACTACATATATGAAAAGGCAAAAACTATACTGGCTAATATTTATATTGATAATATTAAGCTTGGTATTTTTAGCTATATTCTATAAAGGCCCTACTCTAAAACCCCTGAAGATAATAATGCTCGACATTGGCCAAGGGGACAGTATCTACATTGAAACCCCTAACGGCAACAATATGCTAATAGACGCAGGTAAAGACAGGGCAGTGCTGGAAGAGTTGGGCAGCGTAATTAATAAAAGCAGTTTGGACATTATAGAAATTTCAAACCCAGATTTAGACCATATGGGCGGTTTTCCTTTTGTGATGGAGAAATATGAAATTAAAAAAATAATTTCATCAGGAACAAATCATGACAGCGTGGCCGCATTTAACAAAATAGAAGAAATAGCAAAAGAAAAAAAGATAAACATAGAAAAACCAAAGCAGGGGACAATATATGTTTTAGACAAAGAAAACAACATTACATATACAATTCTTTGGCCCGAAGGTAACACTCGAAACTGGGATTCAAACCCTGGGTCTATGGTAGGACTAATTCAATATGGAGATAAAAAGATACTAATGACAGGGGACGCACCCAAAGAAGTAGAAGACCAGATAGTAGCTAAATACAAAAATAGCTTGCAAAATATAGATATTTTAAAGGTTGGACACCATGGGTCTAAGACTTCGACAGGGGAGAATTTGGCAAATACAGCAAAGCCGGTTTATGCATTAATCTCTGCGGGGGAGAACAATAGATACGGTCACCCGCACAAAGAAGTGCTGCAAACTTTAGAAAAAGTTCACTCAAAAATTTTAGTAACTAGCGAGGCTGGAAGAATAGAATGTGCGGTATTTTTAAAAACTGCTGTTTCTTGTAAATAACTATAATTTACAAATAGTTTTACAGATAAATTGCTTCTCATTGTACGCATTAATATGATAGAATAATGAATGTATATGAAGCGTAAAGCTTTCGGTTTGTTGTCTATTTTTCTGGTAATATTCCAGATGTTTTCACCTTGGATGATAACCCTTTCTGAGAAGGGAATTAGTGCTGAAAAAAATGTAGCGGAAGCCAAAACAACAAGAACTGCAATTAAAGCAGCTAATTCTAATGCTTTTTTTATAGTTACAGATTTAGTAGATAACTCAAGCATAACAGTATCGTCTTTTACTGATCCAAGCTATAAAATTACGTCTTTAAAATTAGACTTTATAGACGAAAGTACTGGTACAGAAACAGGCTGTCCTGGAACAAATAAAACTTTGGTTTCAGTATCAAGTCTACCAGCAGCAAAAGCTTCAAAGTTTACAGGTGTTTCGGCTACTAACGTGGAAGCTCGCGGATACTTAAAACAAGATTTTCAATTTCCAATATCAAACTTCAAGGCAGACTGTATAACTGGTTCGAACTCTCTCTCAGCAAACGAATGGGGTCACTATCGTTTTTCTTATAACACGATAGATACTAACAATAAGACAGAATCAAAAACAGAAGACACTGGAACAGGTGAGCCAATAGAGGAAATTGCTGATAATATTCTAACAGATTTTGAAGGAGTAGTTTATATAAAAGCTGTAAAACCAACCAGCTCTGGAAATAATTTTAATGTTGAATGGGGAAGAATAGGGAATGCAGACTTTATTCAAAATTCTGCACCAGGAGATCTTGAAATAACAGGAAAGTCTGACACTACAATTTCTGGTGACCCTAGTAAAACAAAAAAAACTAACCTAAAAATAAAGTTCCTCCAAGATGGTGTAGAAAGAAATTTGTATGTTATTAGTATGGCAGACTCAATTGATGTATCTGCTACACCACCTCAAGCAGATAAAAAGTACACATTATCTACATCTTTTGGACATGGACCTGGATTTGTTAGTAGCGATGCCCAAATGTTCTTTGATCCTGCTGTTGTTGGGGGGACACAGGTTACTTGGACTTATTTAAATTCAAGCACGAAGCAAAATATTTCAATGGTCTTTAAAAATGCAGACTATGCAATGCAAGACTATCAAATTAAAAAACTTCTACCTGCAACAAAAGATGGTAATCCTGTTTTAGATATTGACGTCTCAATGCTTATAGACAGAACAGAAAGTAAGGTTTTTGTTCCATGGAAAGACAATGGTGATGGTAAAGCATCTACTGGAGACACCCCGGGAGACGACTGGGATAACTTTACAAAAGATTTTGGTAGCCCAGAAATAGACCGCAGATCCGCCGAAGAAGGTAACGGATTTTATCTTTTATATTCAGACACAAATAAGAGCCCAGAAATAGGGGACTCTGATGTAAAAGAAGTAAATTTAAATGAATATATATTTGGAGAAAAGGTAAGTTCTCCAATAATCACAAAGGGGCTAACTGGAATGGTTTTTGGGCTTGAGCCATTACCTGTAGAAAAAAATAAGACTTATTATTTTAGATTATATGCAAAAGAGCATGATAAGTTTTTTGATGATGATGGGTATACAAGTGTAGTCTCTGTACCAATACCTGACACAATAAATCAAGTATCTCGAGGCGGAGCAGAATTAATAGAAGAAGGAAATGTTGCTGGTGGGGAAGTAGAAGAAGCATGGCTACCAATATGTGGAGTCGACTGGCCAATGCTTGATAATGGAGGATCTCTTTCAGGCTGTCTTATTCAAATTTTCTATTATCTAGTTTTTGTACCAACATCATTTTTGCTTGGGGTAGCGGGAACAGTCTTAGACTTTGTTTTGGCATACAGTATTCAACCTGATGCATACAAAGCTCAATACATAATAGACGGATGGAGATTTATTCGTGACGTCTGTAATCTATTCTTCATCTTTATGATGATATACCTGGCATTCAAAATGATGCTGGGCTCAGGGCATAGTACAAAAAAGGCAATTGTAAATACAATAATAATTGCTACAGTAATTAACTTTTCATACCCACTAACAACTGTAGTTATTGATGCATCAAACATTGCAGCGCGGCAGCTATACTACAACGCATTTAGTAAAACAGAAAACGATGGCAAAGCAGTATCTCTTTCTTCTGCGGCAGCAAAAGGTTTTAGTCCTCAAAAAATTATTCTGGATGGACTAAGAAGTAATGGTAAGACAGATGAAGCTGTTAACGAAAACAAGGGGACAGTTTTTATAATACTTCTTGTTGGTGTTGTGTTTAATATAATCGCAATGCTTGTCTTCTTAAAATTAGCTTTGCAATTTATATACCGCATTATTGGTCTTATCTTTGCAATTATACTTTCACCATTGGCATTGTTCTCATTCTCTTTGTCTGAAGAACAAAGAGGGAAGCTGAAGCTTGTTGGTTTTGATAGCTGGATGTCCGGACTATTAACCGATGCATTTAAAGCCCCAGTTTTTCTTTTCCTAGTAATGATCTTGGTTTTGTTTGTAAACAACAACCCATTTAACGCAGTATTTGGTAGCGATGTAAACGGATTGGAATGGTGGGCAAGTCTAATAGTTCCATTTATGCTAATAATTGCTTTCTTTAAAATAATAGAAGGTGTAACAAAAAGCATGACTTCTTCTTTGGCAGAAATGACAGGAGGAGCTTTAATAAAAGGAGCAGGAGCATTGATAGGTATTGCAGCAGGCGGGGCAGCACTAGCAGGGGGAGGCTTACTTGGAAAAGGCGCTACAAGATTAGCTAATAGTAGTACTGGCCAAAGAATCTTTGACAGAGCAGCCACATCTACTGGACTAAATGGATTTATTGCTCGTCAGCAAGCAAAAGCATTGCGTGCAATGCAAACAGGAAGTTACGACATAAGACAAAATAGTGTAGCTAATGCTGTGTCTAAAGAAAGTGGAGCAAACTTTAACCTGGGGGCTTCAGCTATTGGACTAGGTACAGCCGTTACAGCAGGGGGTTACATGTCAGCAGTAGAAAGACGTAACAAAAAACGTGATGAATTTAGAGCAATGCTGGAATGGAATAAAGCACTGGCAGGAGAGTTAGAAGAAAAAAAGAAGAAACTTGAGGATGAAAAAGTGAAAAAGGGTGAAAAAGTTCTTGATCAAAAGAATTTTATAGATGAAAGAGAAAAAGCAACAAGAGAAAGTGAAAAGGCTAAAAAAGAAGCAGATGAAAGAGTTACTGATTTTGAAAAATTAGAAGATCTTTTGGCAAAAAGAAACGATGCAACTTCTTCTGTTCCACCAAAATCAACAACAGAAATAGATGTACAAATTGGTAGAATTGAAGCCAAGGTTACAAAAGGAGTTGGTGGTCTAATTGCAACAAACCCAATGACTGGAGCAAAAACAAAAACAACTGGCGTTAATGGATTTGGAGACCAAAAAATGACTGCAGATGCAGACAAAGTTAGAGCAAGCAGAGCAAAAGAATTAAACCAAGAAAGATTGGATGTCGCTAAACAAAATCTTACAAAAACAAATGAAGGGATTCGCCAACTTGATAAGGATATGGTTTCTCTTACCAAAGCTATAGAAAAAGTTAAAAAAGACCGTGTAAATGGTTTTAATCATAGAATAAGAAACAAATCTGGATACATATTCAATAAAAAAACTTATGGATCAGAAGCAGCAGCATCTCCTGAAAAAGAAGCAGAGCACGCAAGACTTTTTGGATCAATGGCTGATCAAATGCGTAATATTATAACCAGTGTTGACGAACACAGCCATACAGTAAATGATGATTTCAACAGAAGAGTTCGTGTGACTGGTACAGCTCTTGGTGCATTAACCGGCGCATTTACTGGAGGAGTAGGCGCAATAGCTGGCGGCGCAGTTGTAGGAGGAATAGTAGGAATGGCCAGGTCATATCGTCCAGACAACGAACATTACGGAGTAGCTCATGACCCAGCAGACTGGCACCCACACGCACATGACAATTACCACCCACCAACTGGTGGAGGAGGGGGCGGGGCAAGTCACGGAGGAGGAGATCACGGCGGAGGCCATCACTAAAAAAATATATGGATGAAAACAAACAACAACTAGAAGATTTAACTGCTGCTATTCATGAAAGAATGGCAGCGTTAGATGCACCAGTTAGGGAGATACTTTTAAGTAATGAATATGTAGCGACTCTTTCTGAAATTCTAAATTCTCATTCTCTTAAAAAAGAAGACTGCATAGTAGTAGAAGAAATAACTACAAACTTTCTACTAGGTTCAATACGACCAAACGACCTAGAACAAGAATTTATAGAAGCCTTGTCTGGGTTAACAAAAGACAATATTCGCTCTATATATAACGACATAAAGACAAGAATCCTTTCCAAGGTCTGGAAAATAATAGAAAATGCTTGGGCAGAAGACGATGAAAATGAGAAATTTTATAACGAAGTAGTTGAAATGGAAGACGTGCCACTACCTCCATCCGTGCAAACTAAAGATATTCAAACTTTTGGCCAAAAGATAAACCAAGAAATCAAAGAAACAGACAGGCTAATAAACATGGGGGTAAATCCTGAAATAATAATTCCAGTAGAAAAAGAAATCAAACTAACTCCTGTTCAGAATTGGGAAAATAAAATATCTCAAAACACTAGCGAGTCAATAAAAACAGAAAGTAGATCATCTAGCGATAGAACACTGCCAAAGATTGGCACAAAATCTACTGACCCATATAGAGAAATCCCAGAAGAATAATACATTCTGGGATTTTCTTATGGTATACTCATATTATATATGCAATTCCAAATGCCAAGATTCTTGGATATTGAAGACAAGGTTATAGGCCCATTAACCTTTAAACAATTCATCTACTTAGGTGGGGGAATTGGTTTGGCTTATGTTGCGTACCGATACCTTGGTCTTATATATGGTTTTATTTTTATAGGATTATTTTTATTTCTTGGGTTTAGTCTTTCTTTTTGGAAACCAAACAGTAGGCCAGCCATAACAATGTTTCAGGCATTTCTAAACCATTACACCAAAAGCCGAATGTACGTATGGCAAAGACCAACAAAAGCAGAAAGAATGAAAAAAGAAGAGTCTAAAGATATAGAAACTAAGCCAGTTCATCACGGGGTAGAAAGAGGAAAAATAGAATCATTAGCATGGAGTCTAGATGTACTAGATAGAGAAAAATAATATGGCAATCAACGCACCTAAAAGTCAATCATTCGTACCAATAGAAAGAATCCGCGATGGTGTCGTGGAGCTAAAAGACGGTTCACTAAGAGCAGTTCTTTTGTGTACAGCTATAAACTTTACGCTAAGATCAGAAGACGAACAAAAGGCTATTCTATCTCAATACCAATCACTACTAAATTCTCTTGATTTTGAAACCCAAATTATTGTTCAGTCTCGCAAATTTGATATTAGACCTTATCTTCTAACACTAGAAGGTAGACTAGATAAAATAGAAGAGCCTTTGCTAAAATTCCAAACACGTGAATATATTGAATTCATCCGAGAACTAACTGGCGCTGTAAACATTATGTCTAAGCATTTTTATGTTGTAGTACCATACAGTGAAGCAGTCATAGAAACCAGTGGTTTTTTTGCAAGAATGTTTGGCGGAGTAGGGGGTATGCGAAAAAGAGAAACAAAAGAGCAAACAGACTGGAACGAAAAAAGAAATCAACTTGAACAACGTCTAGGGATTTTGATCCAAGGACTAGGAAGATGTGGTGTAAGATCTGTACCCTTAGATACCGAAGGACTAGTAGAACTATACTACAGAACATTTAACCCCGGAGATGCAGCTCAATTTATCCCTAAACAAGAAGAAAAATAATATGAGTATATTTTCAGGAATATTTGGATCAAAAAAAGAAGATGTTAGTAAAGGGCTGGGTTCTTTGTCTGTAAGACCAGAAGATATTTACACATCTGCAAATCTGGAACTGCAAGACATTATTGCGCCGTCAGCTTTGCAAATACTGCCTACAGCGCTAAACCTGGGGGATATGATAGTTCGGTCTTTCTATGTTGTAGGATATCCAAGTATTTTAACGGATAATTGGCTAACACCTATTATCAACCTGGACCGCGTTTTTGATATCGCTATCAACGTTAACCCAATAGATACAGGTAAGATACTTTCTCAATTCCAAAAAAAGGTAGCTGAAGTTCAAAGCCAAATAGCAGAAAGAGAAAGCAAGGGAATGGTTCGCGACCCAATGTTAGAAGCAGCATACAGAGATTTAGAACAGCTTCGTGATGGCCTTCAACAAGCCCAAGAGAGAATGTTCGAGGTTGGTTTGTATATTAATATATACGCCCAAGATGAAGCCGAACTATTTAAGGCCGAAAACGAAATAAAGGGTCAGCTGGATTCTCAAATGGTTTTCTTGAAACCAGCAACATTCCAGCAAGATTCTGCATTCTTATCTAGCATTCCTACAGGGCAAGATGATTTGCGTGTAGTCCAAAAAATGAATACCGAACCATTATCTAGTACTTTTCCTTTTGTGTCTTTTGACCTAACAGGAAACAAGGGGATACTGTATGGCATAAACCAACACAATAATTCTCTTATTATTTTTGATAGATTTTCTTTGGAAAACTATAACTCTGTAACTTTTGCAAAATCTGGATCAGGAAAATCTTTTGCAACAAAACTAGAAATATTAAGATCTTTAATGTTTGATACTGATGTAATAGTTATCGACCCAGAAAAAGAATACGAATATCTTTCAGAAGCAGTAGGGGGTAGATATTTTAATGTATCCCTATCATCTGACCACCACATAAACCCCTTTGATTTACCAGTACCAAGCAAAGACGAAACAAACGGGGACGTCATAAGACAGAATACAATAAACCTGGTTGGACTATTTCGAGTAATGCTAGGCGGACTAACAGCAGAAGAAGATGCCCTAATAGACCGCGCAATTACAGAAACATACGCGTTAAAAGATATTACGGTTGATTCTGACTTCTCTACAGTAGAGCCGCCTCTATTATCTGACATGGCTGTAGTCTTGGCAGGGATGGACGGTGCAGAATCTATCCTAAGAAAGCTTGAAAAATACACCACTGGTTCATGGTCTGGATTCCTAAATAAGCCAAGTAACGTAGATATAAACCGCAAATTCGTAGTCTTTTCCATTAGAGACATGGAAGACGAATTAAAGCCGGTAGCAATGTATATCATTACGCACTTTATCTGGAGCGAAATCCGTAAAAACCTAAAGAAGAGATTAATGGTTGTGGACGAGGCCTGGTGGATGATGAAGAACGAAGATACCGCTAGCTTCCTTTACAGTATTGCGAAGCGTGGGCGTAAATACTATCTTGGACTAGCCACAATTACCCAAGACGTAGAAGACTTCTTGAAATCTCCATATGGTAGACCAATTCTTACGAACTCTTCAATGCAGTTACTATTAAAACAGTCTCCAACGACTATTGATGTATTAAAAGATGCATTTAATCTAACAGATGCAGAAAAGTATACACTACTAGAAGCAAACGTAGGAGAGGGGATATTCTTTGCCGGACTAAAACATGTGGCTATAAAAATAGTCTCATCTTATACAGAAGAACAAATCATTACTTCTGACCCGGCCCAAGTTCTAGCGATCCAAGCAGCTAAAAACAAAACAAACTAAAAAATAGAGCCCTTTCTTAAAAGAATAAGATTAGGGCTCTATTTTTGTATGCTATAATAAATACATGAAGCGATACGTCTTCGTTATTATAACTCTTATGTTTTTTGGAGCGTCCGCTATTGTATTCGGACAATCTTTTAATACTGACCCAGGAATTACAATAACAGCAAACCCAATGGACCCAGCACCGGGGGAAGATACAACAATTAGTTTAACTAGTTACGAAACAAATCTTGATTTAAATTATATTAAATGGAATAGCGGCAACGATTCCAAAGAAGGGTACGGAGAAAAAAGTTGGACAATAAAAATGGGGAAGAGTACTGATTCAACAATAACCGTTACTGCTGAAATCTCGCTAGCTAACGGTAAAAAGATAAACAAAGAAATATCTTTAACCCCAGCAGAAGTTGATTTAGCATGGGAAGCAAAAGATACCAAAGCCCCACCTTTTTATCTTGGTAAAAAAATCCCAATAAGAGAAAATAATATCCGGGTTTCTGTAATCTCTGGCACTAATACAAAACAAACTGCCTACTACTGGTCAAGAAACGGAAAGTCTATGCAAAACGGGTCAGGGACTGGTAAGAATTTTATTGATTTTAAAAATACAGAACTAGAAAAGTCTGAATCTCTAAAGGTTTCTACCGTATCAACCAATGCCAGTGCAGAAAGAACTATTAATATACCGATGACTAATACCAAAGTTGTTTTTTATGAATATAACCCGATAATAGGACTTAAATTAAACAAAGCAGTTACTGATTCAGCATTAGGCTACGACGGTACAACGTCTTTATTTGCAGTACCTTTGGGAATAAATACTAATTCTAGAAATGATATTTCTTGGAATCTTAGTAATACAGATGTTAGTAACCAGGAAAACCCCTATATGCTATCTTTTGGGGTTCCTGACAATAACGGAATTGTACCTGTATCTATAAGCGTAGAAAATCTTAATTCAATATACCAAGAATTTGTAGGCAAGGTTAAATTAAACTTCTAAGATGAAAAAGTTTGTTTTTGTTTTTTTATTAACCCTATTCTCAATAGGGGGTTTTAATATCGTAAATGCAGAAACAATACCAAAATCCGAAACAGTCAGCGACCAAACATTTAAAGCTGGAGCATACGAACTAATATCTCCAATAGGGAATTTAACAAAAGTAGAAGATCAGTCAGAGAATGGCTTCTCTGATTTTGTTAACCTGATTATACGTATAGCAATAGCACTGGCAGGAGCATTTGCTGTATTAACTATTATCTTTTCTGGAGTTCAATATATGGGGTCAGACTCTGTATGGGAAAAAGGAGAGAGTAAAGGTAAGATGACAGCTGCTATTGGTGGTCTAATCCTGCTATTTTGTTCTTATTTGATTCTTTATACTATTAATCCTGATTTGGTAAATATTAAGATAGGTGGAGCAAAGTTAAGCGAGGGGGATTGGGCAGAATTTAACCCCGCCGCAGAATATCGTCTGTCAAAAGAGCCAGTTGGTAATTTCCAAAGAAAAACATACTATGAAAAAATTAAAGCCTTAGCGCCTAAATACGAAATTCCTCACTGTATACTGCAGGTTGTAGTACAAAGAGAATCTCAAGGCAACCCAAATGTAATAGGCCATGATGAAAATGCACCCCTGCCCAATAGTGTGTCTGCAAGAAGAAACTTTGTTAGTTCTGGCAAAAAATACAGCGGCGCTACTTTTAACGCCAGCGATACTAGTTTGGGTACAAATTCTAGTTTTTTAAATGATGATCATAAAACAGGTGATATTTACACAGCAAGTAACCCTAGTCGGGACGACCTGGGTCTAGATTGGAGATTCTCTCATGGGGTAGGGTTAATGCAATTTACATTTAAAGGGGATGGTAATTATATATGTAGAGTCAGCCCAATAAGCAAAACAAAGATTTGCCCTAAAGATATGTATGACCCAGATAAAGCCATAAATGCCGGAGCAGAGCTAATGCAGTATTTCTTTAAAAAATGTAAGGGTGATGTAGAAAACACCTTTAAAGCATACGGTAGCGGTAGTTGTAATTCTACAAACAAATTTGCAGTTAGCGAATCTAAAAAAAGAAAAGGTTTATACGATGCGTGCGTCGCTCAAGATAAATAATTTTTGTGCTGCGTATTATTCATGTGTGATATAATACACTAATGCATAAAGGCAGACTCTTTAGAATAATTCTCGTAATTCTAATACTAGGTATGGGAATTTTTATACTTGTACGAAACAATAGTCTACAAAAACAGTTAGACAATGGAGAAATTAGCGAAATAGGTGTAAAAGATTTCATACCCTTTGGAACAGGGAACGGGGCAAGTAGTCTTGGTGAAATAATCGATAATATTTTACCAGGTGGAGACAGTGCAGAGAATCAAAAAAATGAAAATAAGTATGTACTAGCTGCGGAAAACGTAGCAGGCTCTATTATAGTCGACCGCTCTGACGAAGTAGCTGGCCCAACAGGGAAAGACGCTGCAGGGAACGATACTTTTGACACAATACCTGCAATTCGTTATGTACTAAAGGAAAATGGTTATATCTATGACTATTTACCTAAATACAAAAAGAGTTACCTTATTTCTGACACACCAATTCCACACGTTTCTTTTGCTAGTTTTTCTCCAGATGGGGCGCATGTCTTATTTCAATACTTAGATAAAGATTTAAAAACAGAAAAATCAGTACTAGGTAGTCTTGGTAGTGGGGAAGTAAGTATCCTAACAGACAATATTATATCTTTTGGTTTTGGGGCTAATGAACAATTTGTTTATGTAAAAAATACAACAACCGGGTCTAGCGTTATATTAAAAAACAAAGAAGGTGCAGAAAGTATTGTATATTCTTCTCCTTTAAAAGAATGGAACGTGCAGTTTTTGGGGAATGACTTACTAATAACAACAAAAGCTTCAGAATTATCTCCAGGATTTAGCTATATAATAAACACTGTAAATAAATCTACAAAAAGACTTTGGGGTAATGAAATTGGTCTTACAACAAAAGCTTCACCTAACGGAAACTATATTTTAAAAGCAGTAACAAACAGTTCTGGGCCAAGTCTATCTCTATATAATGTAAAAACAGGAGTAGTGTCTTCTTTAAATAAATTAGGTCTTGTAGAAAAATGTTCTTTTAGTGGTGATGAAACAATACTACTGTGTGCTGTTCCGAAAAGTTTTGAAAGCAAGCTTTATCCAGACTCTTGGTATTTAGGAGAAGTCTCCACAAATGACGGGATGATTAAATATACTACAGCCAATCTTAACGAGACAGTACTGAGAGACCTTGAAAATCAAACAGGGGAGCAAATGGATGTTTGGCAAAGTTCTATAAATACCGCAGGGAACATAGCATCTTTTATAAATAAAAATAATATGAGTCTTTGGAGTTATGAAGAGTAAAATCTTAAAATCTATATTTGTAATTGGAATTATTTTTATAAGCCAATTTAGCTTTGCTCAGAATACAGATACAACCCTAAAATCCGAAACAGTCAGCGACCAAACATTTAAAGCTGGAGCATACGAACTAATATCTCCAATAGGGAATTTAACAAAAGTAGAAGATCAGTCAGAGAATGGCTTCTCTGATTTTGTTAACCTGATTATACGTATAGCAATAGCACTGGCAGGAGCATTTGCTGTATTAACTATTATCTTTTCTGGAGTTCAATATATGGGGTCAGACTCTGTATGGGAAAAAGGAGAGAGTAAAGGTAAGATGACAGCTGCTATTGGTGGTCTAATCCTGCTATTTTGTTCTTATTTGATTCTTTATACTATTAATCCTGATTTGGTAAATATTAAGATAGGTGGAGCAAAGTTAAGCGAGGGGGACTGGGAGGATGTTATGATCCAAGACTCGTTAGTAGATAATGATACAAGCCATTCAAAAGGCCAAAGAATTTGTAATTCAGCCACTGAATGCAAAACAATATGTACCGCATACTGTAAAAATGGAAAATGTGATTACACTAAATCTGTTACAGGTGTACTAAATCCTTCTCAAGCTAAAAAAATTGAGGGAATACAAAACATTACAGCAAGTTCTGGGATGACAGCATCTCCTTCAGTATTAGAAGGTTTGAAAAAATTATCTGGGGTTTTCGCTACAGAAAATAAAGGATATAGTGCGAATATTATCAGCGCTTATAGACCGATAAACAGACAATTAGAGATTGCATGTAAAGACCTTAGACGTGTTCCTTCTGCTGTCGCATACCCTGGTGGTAGTAACCATGGAACAGGCGTAGCTGTTGATATTTACTTGAAACAAAACAATAAATCTTTATCTTACTGTAGCATTGAGAACTCTAAAAAAATGGATGAAATGATGACAAAGGCCGGATGGAGTAGATATACAAAAGAAGCTTGGCATTATGAATACGGTGTTGGGACAGGACAAACAAGATGCCAGTTTCCAAATTGTCCAAAAGCTACGCTCTGCGGTAACTAAAATAAAACCGCCCTACATTATAGGGCGGTTTTATTTTAGTCTATTCTTCTTTATAAGTAACAACAATTCGTCTTTCTTTTCCAGTACCAGTAGATTCAGTAGAAATGTTTTTATCTTTTTCTAAATATGTATGAATGACGCGACGTTCATAACCATTCATAGGGTCAAGCTCTATACTAGATTTAAAGAATTTAGCACGCTCAGCCATCATATGAGCTTTTACTTTTAAACCTTCTATATGATTTTTCTGGAAATCATTTACATCCAAAGTAAGAGGTAGGGGATTTTGACCTTCGGTAAGAGATGTCTCTAAATAGCGATGCAGAAGCATTGATAGAGCGTTTAGTGTTTCGCCGTCTTTACCAATTAGTATTCGTGAGTCAGGAGATTTAACACTAATTGTGGTCATTCCACTATCGGGGTCTGAAACTGGTTCGATAGAATCCATCTTAGCGCCCATAGACTCTATTAAGGTCTTCACAAAATTTAATGCATCTTCCTGTGTCTTAGCCATATAAAGACTTTAACATAAGCCCTATTTAACGACAAGCCCCAGCTTTTTGGGCTGGGGCTTGTAAATAAAGACTTATTTTAGAACTTCGGACTTTTGAAACAAGGTGTGTTTGTTTTCTAAATGTTTAGCAATGGCTCTTTCTTGAATCATTGTTATAAGATTATTTACTATCCAGTACAAACCAACAGCAGCCTGGATTTGGTAAGCAAAGAACCCAATAAGCAAAGGGAGTACCCATTTCATCTGAACTTGCATAGATTTTTGAAGATCAGCACTGAAACCTGTCTGGCCGGCATTCATACTAGACTGCATTTTTTGAGTAGGGGACAAATGAACTTGGGCAAACTGAGTAGCAGCAGTAAGAACAGCAATAAGAACAGAGTGTGTTTTTAATAGATCGATAAAACCTAAAAACATGGTATTTATAGCAGTAGGTGCGTGTACAAAAGAATAAAGTGCTGCAGTATCAAAGTTTAGTCCTTTTGAAAAAACATAATAAAGTCCAAAAATAACAGGTATTTGAATAAGTAAAACAAGACAACCAGAAAATGGGTTTACTTTCTTTTCTTTATAAAGAGCAAATGTCTCTTTGGCTTCTTCTTCTTTACTAAGTTTCTTCGCTTTAATATCCGCAATATCTTTTTGGATACTAGCCATTTCTATTTGAGAAACGATAGCCTTTTTAGAAAGAGGGAATAGGATAGCTTTAATTATTATAGTTAATATTACGATAGCAAGACCAAGATCTCCAAAAGTCACGTAAGACAAAAGAAGTACTAAAATATTTAGCATTGGGTTATATATAAATGTTTTCCACATAGATCACAGTCTACCAGAGCTAGGGCAGTGGGTCAAAGTGATTTTTTTGCCAAGGGTGACAACGAAGGATTCTTTTAATAGAAAGATAACTGGCTTTAAAGAAGTTGTATTTTATAAAGGCTTCTTTGCTGTACTGTGAACAAGTTGGGTAAAACGTACATACTGGGCGAGAAGCACGAATAATACCAGTATCAGGGGATACGAACTTTTGATACCTATTTATAAGCCAAATTATTACTTTGGACATAACAAAGACTTTATTTCTTTTATTAAAGACTCGTGCTCAAGGGTATTTAGCTTACTTTTTACGAAAATCTCATAATAACCGGTAGTTTTAGGGGGGATACCCTCAATAGCAGAATAAACTCGTCTTCTACAGCGGTTTCTATCTACGGCTATTTTATATACCTTTTTAGGTACATGGACAGCAAAACGGTCTACATCGGCAGGCATCCATGTAACAGAAAAAAGAGTGGAATACACTCTTTTACCCTCTTTTTTAAGCTTTAAAAGGTCTTCCGCATTTAGCTTTGACTCTTTTTTAAGCATAACTAGACTGCAAGACTAGCACGACCCTTGCGGCGACGAGCTAAAAGAACCTTTTGTCCGTTTTTAGAGGCGCTGCGCACCAAAAAACCATGAGTTTTTGCGCGCTTTCTTTTGTTTGGTTGATAAGTCACTGACATACCAGACCACAATACCAGAAAAGCCTGAAAATAGCAACACCGCCAGTTTTCCAGAGTTATACACAACTTTCCCACAGGAAATAGGCTTAATTAGCTATGCGCAATATTTTGATATACGTATAATGGTTCTATGCAAAATGATGTTGATCCAAAGGTACTGTGGGAAGAATGCTTAGCATCTCTTGAAAAGATCGTTTCTAGACCTAATTTTACTACTTGGTTCAAACAAACCCATATTGTAAAAATTGAAGATGGGGTTGTCTCTATTGGTGTACCAAACGAATTCGCAAAAGATTGGCTTTATAACAAATTTCATAAAGTTATTTTGAAGTCTTTAGTAGATAACGCACCTTATATTAAAAACGTAGACTTTGTTGTGGCTAAATACGAAGCGGGAAGTGTACCGAAGATGGTAACAGCTCGCCAGACATCTGGACCATCTCTACCACTGCAAGATTTATACGTTAATAAAGAAGACGGCTTAAACCCAAGATATACTTTTGACAACATGATAGTTGGCTCATTTAACGAACTAGCAAATGCAGGAGCTCAAGCTGTGGTACGCAGTCCAGGTCTACTTTATAACCCTTATTTCATATATGGTAATACTGGTCTTGGTAAAACCCATATGATAGAAGCAATAGGGAATACAATAAAGAAACATTTCCCTGAAAAAAGAGTTTACTACACATCGGCAGAGAAATTTGTCATTGAATGTATCAACTCTATTCAAAATAAAGCAATGAATACATTCAAGGATAGATATAGAATGTATGACGTCCTAATTATGGATGATATCCAAATGATAGGGAAAGGGGAGAAAATACAAGACGAAATATTCCATTTGTTTAATATGCTATATGAAGCAAACAAACAAATCATATTCTCCAGTGATAAACACCCAAACTACATACCAGGACTAGAAGATAGACTACGCTCAAGATTCTCTCAAGGAATGATCGTAGATGTCCACGAACCAGATTACGAATCCCGTGTAGCTATAATCCGCTCAAACCTATCTAAAATGGGTGTAGGTATACCAACAGAGAACGTAGAATACATAGCCGCATCAGTAGAAGGAAACATCCGCGAACTAGAAGGAAACATAAAGACTATAGCGCTGCAGGCTGACATAAAGAAAAGAAACCTTACACTGCAAGAGATTAAAGACATTATTAAAAATAGTGTTAAATCCCAAAAACAAATCTCTGTAGATGAAGTAGTAAAAGTAATAGCATCTTTTTACCATTTAGAAAGCGACTCTGTATACGAAAAAACAAGAAGAAAAGAAGTTGTGCACGTAAGACAGATAGTAATGTATATTCTAAGAGAAGACTTTAATTTATCTTTTCCTTTGATTGGACAAAAAATGGGAGGTAAAGACCATACTACAGTTATCCACTCTTATGAAAAAATTAAACAAGAACTGGAGACAAACACTGGATTAATGTCTGAAATAGAGAGAATAAGAGCTTTATTCAAGTAGGATAAAATGTGGAAAACATGATTAAACAAAAGTTATACAAAAAGATGTTAACAACATAAACATAGTTTTAAAAAAATGGAAATTTTAAAACCCTTACAAAACAATGTTTAAAAAAGTTTTCCTGAATTAACAGCCCTAATAGTCATTAATTAATTTTTTATATAAATAATATATGGAACTGTGGATAGAAAAAAAATACATAGAAGACATAGTGAGAGCAATATCCCGAATTTCTTTAAAGGGAATAATTCATCCAGCACTAAAGCTATCTAGAATAGTTATTAAAGATGGTTTGTTTACGATAAGTACAACAAACCTATCTTTAGCCGTAATCGTAAGTGTTCCTGTTATTATAAATGATGAACATGAATATTTTGTAGATACTAATTCTTTTGAAAGAGTTCTTTCTGGAATGACAAACTCTGAAAGCATTCAGTTTTTGTTTAAAGAAAGCTTTGTTGAAATTAAGACAAAAACAGCTAAAGCAAAGATACCTTACCAAAATGGGGAAGATATGCCTAGTATTCCTACTGTAAATGGTAGTGATATAACACTGCCAGCAAGTAATCTTAAGAGAGCTTTTCAAATAACTATTCCTGGTGCTAGTACTACAGATATTAAGCCAGAACTAGCTTCTCTTTTTGTTACTTTTAAAAACAATAGTATTACCAGCGTTGCGACAGACGCTTTTCAACTAATTGAATATACTGAACAAGTTACAACTACAAAAGAAATATCTTTTCTTCTTCCTGCAAAAGAAGCTTCAGACATCTTAAAGATAATAGAGAATGTGGATGGGGCTCTCCACGGGGCTTATAGTGAGACTTTGTTTGAAATAAAGACAAAGACTACAACTATAATCGCAAAGCTTACCATGGGGCTATTTCCGGACTACACAGCTATTATTCCTAAAGAAGAAAAAAGCCAAGTTCGTTTCTTAAAAGGAGATTTGGAAAGCGCTTTAAAATTCTTAATGCAGCTCAAGAGCGAAAATAATCATATTCATTTCTCTGTTCAAAAAGAAAATATAATATTTTCTTTAAAAAATTCTTCTGGTGGAGATAGTGAATATATAATAAATGGAGATTTAACAGGGGATAGCTTTTCTGGAACAATACTAGCTGGACATTTAAAAACATTAGCTAGTTCTAATCCTGGAGAAGGAATAAATATTTCTTTCTATGGAGAAAATAAACCTTTTATAGGTAGCGCTGCACAAGGAAATTCTTTTAGGTATTTGATGATGCCGGTTTCTTTATAATATATGGATCATGTAGAAAGTTACTTTACAGGAGCTGCTAAAAAACTTTTCGAAAAGAAAACAGAAAAGTCTATCTTGTGTGATGTAATTTTTGAAATAACTAATGTATCTATAGAAAAAAACAACGTTGCTATTAAAAACAACGTTGCTAAAATAAAAATTTTTGGAGCTAAGAGAAATAGGGTTTTTAGTTTTGAAAAAGAAATTATTCAAAAACTAAAAGAAGAACACAATATAATTATTACTCAGTTAAACTAACGATTGTTTCATCTGGTGTATAATTAAAAGACAATGTGTCTTCTCCGCTATACAGGAGATTATCATAAGCCATAGCTTTTATAATATGAGAACCCTTTTTGAGCTTTAGAGATTTAACATCTATTTCATATTCCCATGGGATATTTGTAAGAGTTGTTATTTTTCTAGAGTCTACATAGATATCAATATTTTTTATAGTTACACTATCCATTGATATATAAACTTTTATTTTATCTCCATCTTTAACTTCTGCGCCATCTTCTATTCCTGTCATTGTTACAGGGATGGAAATTATTGCTTGGTGTACAGTGTCTGAATATGTAGGAATACTTCCTGCTGAGACATTTGGTACGTAATTTCTGTTTAACCAGTTTCTAACTCCATATTCCCAGTTTTTAAACTGAGGATCATTCTCTGGGTTCTTAGGCGTTGGCCCTGTTGGGTTGTTTTTGTCTACCCAGTAAAGAATAGAATGTACGTTAGTTAGGACTTTTTCAATACGAGATTCTTTAGGTGTAAAATCTGTTGCTAAACCTCCGGAGACACTATCTACATAGAAATTCTCTCCTCCTTGCCACAAGCCTCGAAGTATTGGAGCTCCTCCCATATCAGGCATTGGTATATTAGGGAATGGTTCATCTCCAACTTTTTGAAGGTACTTGGTAATTACTTTATTAAATAACGGCCCGGCTAGTTGTGCTCCTCCGTTTTTCATTACAGTGTTATTGTTGTTACCAGCCCATACACCCACCACAATCTTAGGGGAATATCCGACTATCCAAGCGTCACGACTAGAGTTAGTTGTACCAGTTTTTGCAGCAACGCTGTAACCAGGGACATTTAAAGGAGATCCTCGGCCAAAGGTTGGTGCACGTAAATCTTCGTTTGATAAGATAGAAGATATACTACTTGCTATATAGTCGGGTAATATTTGTTCACCTTCACTTTGCTTGAATTCCTCAAGTATTTCTCCGGTTTTGTCTTCTACTTTTAATATACCTGTTGATTCGTGGTGTACACCGTTTGCAGCAAATGTTCCATAAGCTGAAACCATGTCTACTAGTTTTACTTCACCCGCACCCAATACTAAAGACAAGCCGTAATCTTTAGGTGTACCCAAAGTTGTAATACCCATAGAACGCGCTGTTGCTATAGAGTCTGTTACTCCTGCTAAGTAAAGTAATTTAACTGCGGGAATATTTCTTGATTCAGCTAAAGCATTTTTTAGCATCATTGGGCCCTTGAATTTATTATCAAAGTCTCCAGGAGAATAACATTCCTTATCTTTACTGCTTCCATCAGGGTTACAGCTTGGATTAAATTCTGTAACCACATCAAACAATACTGTTTCTGGGCGGTATCCTTTTTTAAAGGCTGTTGCATAAACAAAAGGTTTAAAAGAAGAACCTGGCTGTCGTCCAGCTGTTGCAACATTAAATTGACCATCAATTTCTTTATCAAAGAAATCTCTAGATCCTACCATTGCTAAGATTTGCCCATTGTTTGGGTCGATTGCTGTTAGAGCAACGTTTTCACCTCCGTACTGCTTTTCATTTTTTAAGCCTTCTATTTTTGCTTGTTCTTCTGCATAGCTTTGCAAATCAAAGTCTAGTGTAGAGATAACTTTTAATCCTTCTTTGTCTACGCGTTCTTCGCCATATTTTTTAGTTAGATAATCTCTTATCCAAAAAACAAAGTGTGGAGCTTTTACTGCAGATTGAGCCTTGGGTACAAAGTAAACATTTTCAGTAACGGCTTGGTCATGTTGCTCTTGGGTGATGTATCCCAAATCCTGCATGCGCTTTAGTACGTAATGCGCGCGAACATCCAGTTCTGCTCGGTGAGACCCATTTGGGTCATAGTAATAAGGGCTTTGCGGGATTGCCGCTAAATATGAAGCTTCGGCTAGCGTTACATCTATAGCTTTCTTTTTAAAATAAACCTGAGATGCTTCTTCTACTCCGTAAATGTTTCCACTGTATGGAGCTTCGTTTAGATAAATTTCCAAAATCTCATCTTTGGTTAATTTCTGTTCCAGTCTAACTGCAATGATAACTTCTTTTATTTTTCTTGTTAAAGTTTTTTCTCTTGTTAGAAGTGTGTTTTTTACAATTTGTTGAGTAAGAGTTGAGCCTCCTTGTGTTGGGCCACTACTTTTAAAAATATTAGATAATGTTGCACGGATCAAAGATTTGATACGGAAACCGTGGTGATTATAAAATTGGTCATCTTCTATAGAGATAGAAGCGTGTGCAATGTTGGGATTTATTTGAGCTAAATCCACCACAGTTCTACGAATTGTGTTGTGGTTGTCGTAAAGCAAAATTTTTCCAGTACGGTCATAAATTTTTGTAGATTGAGAAATAACTCGCTTGTCAAAGTTCGAGATATCAGGCAGGGGAACTGTTGCCAAGTAAAAAAGAGCAATAGCAAAAACCAATGCTAAAAAACCAAGAAATGCGTACAGCAAATATTTTGCGTAATCTTTCCATGTCTTTTTACCAAGCTGTTTTTTTTGTTGTGAAAAAACTACACTCGTTTTTCTTTTAATGTGACGAGATATGTCTTGAATTGTTTTGCGCATAATATTATTTTAACACCTTTTATCTGGAATAGCTTTAACTATTAGTTAGGATTTTACCTAATAGTTATTACGTAAATATTTTATAAATATTACAATAGTTAATTTTTAAAAAGACCTATTTTGTGTTATATTCTGCTTATGAATCAGGATATTCTAAATAGAGGTGTTTCCGAAATAATTGATAAAAAGTCCCTGGAAGATAAGCTAAATTCTGGAAGAAAACTACGTATCAAGCTTGGTATTGACCCAACCAGTCCATATATCCATCTTGGACGCGCTACAGCACTAAGAAAGCTTAAAGATTTTCAAAATGACGGTCATACAATAGTATTTATTATTGGGGATTTTACAGGTGTTGTTGGTGATACATCGGACAAAGATTCTGAACGTCCAGTACTAGCGCAAGACACCGTTGAGGAGAACTTAAAAACATATATCGACCAAGCTTCTAAAATTATCGATATTTCTAAATGTGAGATTCATAGAAATAGTGAATGGCTTTCCAAGTTAACTTTTTCTGATGTTTCAGGACTTGCTGATGCATTTTCTGTAAACGATTTTATCAGTAGGGAACTTGTTTCAAAGAGACTAAATGATGGTAAACGCGTTTCACTGCGTGAAGTTTTATATCCAATAATGCAAGGCTATGACAGTGTTGCCGTAAAGAGCGATGTTGAGATTGGTGGAACAGACCAAAAATTTAATATGCTTGCAGGTAGAGTATTGCAGCGAATGTATGGCCAAGAACCACAAGACATAATAATGCTGCCACTAATAGAAGGACTAGATGGTAGAAAGATGAGCTCTAGTTGGGGTAATACAATTAATCTTACAGAAGAACCTAATTCTATGTTTGGTAAGATAATGTCTTTGCGTGATGATTTAATAATAAGATATTTTGACGTCTGCACCAGAATCCCAGAAGATTCAATAAAAAAGTTTGAATCTGATTTAGCTCAAGGTATAAACCCAAAAGAAATTAAATTAGAATTAGCAAAATCTATCGTAGAAGATTTGTATGATTTAGATGTAGCAAATTCTGCAAAGAAAAACTGGGAAGAAACTTTTTCAGAAAGAAAAATTCCAGAAACCGTTCCTGATACAATAGAATACAATCCTACAAAAACATTGGCAGAAATAGCTATAGAATGCGATCTAGTGGCGTCAAAGTCTGAATTTGTAAGACTAATAGAGTCTGGATCTATTGAGCACATGGAAAACGAAGAAATAGTAAAAGATCTTAAATTTATAGCTATTCCTGGAACATACAGAATAGGTAAGAAGAGATTTTTACGTATAAAAGGCCATGAATAACGAAAATTTATTCCTTGTTCATAATGAGTCCGATATGGTCAACCCGGTAAACGAGTTGATCGCAAATTTGTGCGAGGTTTTAAAAAACAAAGGCGCAATTATTTTTTTAAATGGGGAACTGGGTGCAGGTAAGACTTTGTTTGTTAGTACATTTGCTAAAGCCGTAGAAGTCGAGAGTAAAATAAAAAGTCCAACTTTTACATTGATGAAGTCTTACGATGTTAATTCAGTAGTGCTTCCAGAACTGTATAAAATCGTCCACATTGATGCATATAGGCTAGAGCCACATCACAAGGAGTCTATGAGAATAGAAGAGTTCCTGGGCGAATCTGGAACACTGGTGTTTGTTGAATGGCCAGTTGCAATAGATCTTGATATCTCAATTGCTTTTGCTGTTATCGACATTGCTGTCGTAAATGAAGAATTACGTAGAGTGACAATTAAATACACGAAAACCGCTAATTTCTAAAAAATCACCTACTAAGTTAGTAGGTGATTTTTTTATTTAGTACATTCCGTCACGATCATCTTCGTCTCCTCCGAAGAAATCAAACAAAGGATCTTCATCGTCTTCGTGGTGTTGAATTGGTGCAAGCTCATCTTCTACTAATGGGTCTACATCATCTAAGACATCTTCTCCGATTACTTCTCCAGAAAAAACTTCTTCTTCGTCACCATGTTTTATGTTTTCGTCCTCTGTGTACATGAATTTACAAAAATAATTAACTACTACGTTCTATGTTTTGTAATTTTACATATATAAAGAACAAAGGCAAGCGCTATTTTGAAGAAATCTGTGAATAACGTAATTTTGAGCTACACGTCAATGCTGCGGCTATGGCGTCCAGCTCGTCATCTTGGTTTGAATCTTCTGGAATTTTTATTATTTTAGGTAGCATTCGGGCGATATCTTCTTTTTTGGAGTTACCATTTCCGGTGACGCATTCTTTTATTTCAGTGGGCGATAATTCCATTACGTCTATGTTTTTAAGCCCCATTGTTGCCATTACCACCCCGCGGGCCTGCGCGACAATGATTGCAGTTTTTTGGTTTACTGTGAAAAATATCTTTTCTATTACTGCTATGTCGGGGTTGTATTTTGCTAATATCTCGGTGACGTGTTCGTGGATTAAATGCAGTCTTACAGAAGTAGATAAATTTTTTGAAGTTTTAAAACATTCAGAAAATATTATTTTTTCTTTAGGATTTTCTAAAATATTTTTCTCAAGTATTGCTATACCCAGTCTTTCTATCCCAGGGTCTATACCAATAATTACTGTTTTGTCTTTCATGGTTTAGCTAATGTGCGAAATTCCTAGATCAGTGATGGTGCGTCCACGGGGAGTACGCTCGATAAAACCAAGAGATAATAGATATGGTTCGATTACGTCTTCCAGGGTTCCTTCATCTTCATGCAGTGCCGCCGCCATTGTTTGGATGCCAGTTGGGCCACCTTTGAATTTTGTATATAAAGTTTTTAAATAGTCTCTGTCTATTTCGGTTAGTCCGGCTTCGTCTATTCCTAATAGTGTTAACGCTTCATCTGTTGCTGCAGGTGATAAATCCATTCCTTTTACTTGTCCGTAATCACGAACACGTTTTAGAAAATAGTTTGCGGTACGAGGTGTACGGCGAGAACGTTTTACAATTTGTAAAATCGCATCATCCTGTACTGGGATGTCTAAAATATTTGCAGAGCGTTTTAAGATTTTACCCATCTCGCCGTCAGTGTAGTATTCCAAACGGTGGACACCTCCGCCGAAACGAGAGCGCAAAGGGGCAGAGAGTAGTCCAATACGAGTAGTTGCGCCAACTAGTGTAAAAGGCGGCAGTTCTAGTTGTACGCTGCGAGCTGATGGACCTTTACCTATCATGATGTCCATAACTCCGGATTCCATAGCTGGGTACAGGATTTCTTCGACTAGTTTAGATAGTCTGTGTATTTCGTCTATAAATAGTATGTCATGAGGAGCCAGGTTGGTTAGAATACTTGCCAGGTCTCCAATTTTCTCAATAGCTGGACCAGATGTAACAGTAATATTGCGTCCAGTCTCTTTTGCAATCAAATGGGCCAGTGTAGTCTTACCTAAACCTGGGGGACCATAAAATAGCATATGCTCGGCGGATTCTCCTCGAGATTTTGCAGCTGTTAACAAGATGTGTATATTTTGTTTAATACTTTCTTGTCCAATATATTCGTCCCAGGTCTCTGGGCGCAAGTGTTGGTCTAAAAATTTGGCATCTGGCTTCATATATAAGGGTTTTTGGGGATTTAGGACCTAGCTTTATAGGGGCTTGACAATTCTATCCCAATTTGCTATAATGTACTCAAGAACATATCAGATGTGCTTGTTAATAAAAGCACGACTTGATATAGTAACAGTATAGCACAGCATTAGCTGGCGCTTTGTTTTTTAAAAAGACGATAGTAATCTATAAGCAATCAGCTCTATTGGCCCGGTGACTCTCGCGGAGGACGGTTTGGTTCCGACTGTACCTATCCTACAAGGTTTTACTACTTGCTCGGACATGTGCCTTGCAAGGATTGTTTATAGATTAATGTTGTCTTTACTAATAAAATAACCCCTTTATCGGGGTTATTTTTTATTTTATTAAATTATTTATTTAATCAGTTAGACTGACCACGCTACGGACTTCGTCCAGTGTGGTTATTTTTTTAATTACTTTTACGATACCGTCTTCTTTCATATCCAGTATTCCTTGTTTGTCGGCAACCATTTTTATTTCATGTTCGGATGGGTTGGTTGGAATAATGTCTTGGATAGATTGGTCATTGTAGATAGCTTCGAAGATTCCAAAACGTCCTTTGTATCCAGTCATGTTACATGCTTCGCAGCCATGCACCACAGCTACTTCATAACTATCTGCTTTTTCTATACCGTAAATTTTTAAATCTTTACCATTTTTTATTGCTCCATCAAGTACTGCATTCATCTCGGCAATTTCATTAGCATCAGCTGGTCTTGTTGTGCTGCATTTACTGCAAACTTTACGCACCAAACGCTGCGCAATAGATAGAGACAGTGCTGATACAAGAATCTTTGGGTTTACCCCCAAGTCGATAAAGCGGGGGATGACTCCTGCAGCATTGTTGGTGTGAAGAGTTGAGAACACAATGTGTCCTGTTAGCGCTGCTTCGATCGCTATTTCTGCAGTCTCATGGTCACGGATTTCTCCCACCATTATTACTTCTGGGTCTTGGCGAAGAGCACTACGCAGTCCTGCCGCAAAAGTATAGCCAGCATCTACATCTGCTTGGGTTTGAGTAATACCAGGCAAGTGGTATTCGATAGGGTCTTCGATAGTAATTATTTTTACTTCTTTAGAATAGATACGCTGCAAGAATGAATACAGTGATGTTGTTTTACCAGACCCAGTAGGACCAGTCAGCAGTATCATTCCATTTGGTTTGTGGATTTCATTATCAATTAGTTTAAACAAATTGTCCGGTATACCCAGTTCTTCCATGCCAACACGGATGGATTTTGGATTTAGCAAACGCATAACAATAGATTCGCCGTATGCGCCAGGAATCAGTGATACACGAACAGAAATTTCTTCTGCCCCTATAAAAATAGAGAACCGTCCGTCTTGAGCAATTGCAGTGTTTGTAATTTTAACCCCAGAGATTAATTTAATGCGAGACGCAATAAGATGAAAAAACTTTACTGGTAGTACTACGACTTCTTGCAATACTCCATCAAGACGAAAACGAATAGTTACGTCGCCTTCATTTGGTTCTATGTGTATATCAGAAGCAGATAGTTTCATTGCTCCAGCTAAAACTGTTTGCAGTACATGAGATGTAAAATGAATACTGTCTTTACCGGCTTCGTCTATTTTAGATTTAATGTCAGCAATTGTATTAATTTCTGCACTAAGAGATTGAATAACTTCTCCTGAAATTTCAATACTACCTGTTGCTTCGGCTGTTGCGCCGGATAGTTCTACATATCTCTCCCATACACGCTCTAAAGATGCGCGAGATGCAATGTATAGTTCAGGCTCTAGACCTTTTTGTTTTATGCCTTCTAGGATTACAGCTACTTCGCCGCGAGATGGAGCATGTGCTGCTACCATTATTTTTTTGCCAGATGTATGAAAAGGCGCAACTTCGGCATTGCGAGCTTCGGCTTCGGTAACATAACGCAGGGCTTCGTTATCAATATTTGCAGTAGCCAAGTTTATGTAGGGGATATGGTATTTTTCTTCGGAAAGTAGTTGCATTAAAGCCTCTTCTTCTCTACGGCGAAAATCTTCAATAGTCTTATTCTGCTCGTCTTTATCACTGGTTGTGGACATGTAAATATTGTACAGGAAAAGCACCCCAAAAACCACATTTTGGGCCTTATTTTGAAAGGATATTTGCCCTTGACTTTGTATCTAAAAAGTGCTATAATAGTACTAATAAATAAAACCCTGTATAAATGAAAAATTTAATTAATTTGAAAAACATCTTGTCGCTTTTTGTGACAATGATTACCCTGAATTCTTATGCCCAGTTGCATAAGTTCATTGTTTGCTACGATGGCTACATCAAAGCTGGTACGATGCAAGACGCTCTTCTCGACAATGGTAGAACTATTATTGTTGGTCAGGACTGGATTGCTCCATCTACCAAGCAAAAGGTAAAGCTTAATTGTCATCCTTCTTATTTAAGAACATTTATCCCTGAAAACGAGATAATGGAATTAGAATGGATCTACACTTCTGAGATTAAGGGCGAGTATATTAATACTGGCTTATCTGACGCAGGAGTTGCTGTACCAATTGGTGTTTATGGTTTACCTACATCAAGCATGCCTCATTTAGGAGTTAGAAGAACTGGACGAGTTTACTTTAAAGGTAATTGTGCTAATCCTCAATTATTGAAAGAAGTTTATGTTGCGCCAGCCCCCTTAACTTTTACCCCGGCTTTAGTGCCTACGGGTAAAAAGATGTATGTTCCTTGTCTTAACAAAGAAGTTGAGATGGAGTTAACAGGTGAAGGTACGAGTTACTGGTGGTCTAAAGACCGAGCTTATGTTCTTTGGGACGGAGTTTGGAATTATGCTACTGGAAACGGTAATCAGGTTAAGGAATTAACTTGTGAGCCTGCTCCAGATGCAAGTTCTGGTAGTGTTACTAATAACTATTATAATACTTATAATAGTTACACTACTTCTTCTCCTAACACCATGAACGCTTTGTACAACCAGCAGCCAATTCCTCAGTATTACCCTGAAGTAAGACATAGAGATTACAATGGGCTTATTGTATTAGGAGGTGTCGTTGCTAGCGCTTTATTGCAAACAAGGTATGCCAGTCAACAGGTTTACACCACTAGTCCTCAGGTCCAATGGAACGGGGTAATGTCTAATTCTGGTAGTTACTATAATAATTATGGTACTAGTACTGGAAATTCATCTAATGGTGGAAGTGGTGGCTATTCGACAGGAAATTCATCTAACAGTGGTAGTGGAGGTTATTCTACGGGTAACTCTTCTAACAGTGGTGGTGGCAATGCTGGTGAGTGGACCATTATCTCTCGCGATTGATCTTTTTGCTAATCTTATGTTTAAAACCCCAATTCGTTGGGGTTTTTTATTTTTTGCCTATTACCCTTGACACAAGGGTTTTTTTATTGAATAAACTTGACAAATGCCTATAAAAGGTGATATAATGCGCCCATGAAAAAGATTATAAAACTTTTAGCGTTTTCTTTCGTAGCTATGGCGCTGTTTGCCTTTTCAGGTACAGCACAAGCTGCATTTAATGATGGTAACCCAGGGGCTGACTGTTCAGTTGCTGGTATTGCTATAGCAGGACAGCCTTTGCAAAACGGTTGTGCTAATTATCAAAATGACGTAGCTGCTAGTTACGGCCAAGTAATAGATGTAAACCTGTACTACCGAAACACTAGTCAAGCAGATGCACAAAATGCACGCGGAACTATTGCTGTAAAAGGTGGTTCTTTTGGATACAGTTTTACTAACAGTATTTCATCATCTGTTGGTGGTGCTGGTCCTAAGACTGTTACACTAACTTTGCCTTCAGATGCAGAGATTGCATTTAATGGTGCAAAAGTTTTTCAACGTCGTAATGCTGGTCCTTCTAACCAAACATTAATGAAGTCTATTACTAATGTTAACGAACTAAGTAGTTTTGCATTAGGTAACGGGGGAACAGTAGAATCTTATACAAAATGTTCTACATCAGGTGATGCATATTGTTACCAGGGTTATGTTGTGGCTACTTTTACTATTGTAAAAAAGACAACAGTTTATACTCCAAAATGTACAGATCCTAATGCACTAAATTATGGTGCAAATGCTGACTGTATCTACCCTCAGCAACCTGTTTGTAATGACCCAAATGCTCTAAACTATGGACAACAAGGTGTTTGTATTCCTCGCCCAGCTCAACAGCAATGTTATGTATCTCTATATGCTAGTCCTACATTTATTTCAGCAGGGCAACCTACAACATTGTCTTGGACAAGTAATAACTGTAGTAGCGTGACTATTTACCCAAACATCGGTAGTGTTGCAGTAAATTCTGCAGGATCACGAATCGATTATCCAGCAAGTAGTACAAACTATACTATTACTGGTTACGGTGTTAACACTGCAACAGCCAACGCTATTGTAACTGTTGGCCAAGTAACAAGACCTGTTTGTTCTGACAATATCGACAACGATGGTGATGGGAAAGTAGACGCAGGGGACCCAGGATGTTTCGACGGAAATTTCTACAACGCTAGTAAAATGAGCGAATACAATGTAGATACTCCTGTAAATCAAGGTTCTACTGCTAGTACAATGTCTGCTACAGAAATAACAAATAACAGTTGTAAGCTAAATGGTATTGTTCGTATTAATACACCAGGTTCTACAAACGCTTATTTCAAATACGGTACATCTCCATCTAATTTGCTCTACACTACAAAACAAGAAGTAGTAGGAACAAATACTGGTAACTACCAATTCGGAGACTATATCCAAAGCTTGGCTCCATCAACTACTTATTACTACAAGCTTGTAGCAACAAATGGTTATGGTACTAAAGAAGGAGAGTTGCGCGGTTGTACTACAAAATCAAACAATGTAGTTGTAACAACTACACGTCCATCAACAACTCGTACTGTAGTGCGCCCAATCGTAACGACAGTTCCAGCAGAACGTATCGTAGCTAACTCTGCACCATCACTACTGTTTCTACGTATTGATGACCGTCGCGAAGATTTAACTTGTTCTGATGTTGTTGACTACCAAGTTGTTTACAAAAATGTTTCTAACGTTGTGCTGGACCGCGCAGTACTAGAAGTACAACTACCAGCAGGAGTTAAATATGTAAAATCTTCTGGTGGCGGAACATTTAGTGAAACTACAAATACTGTTACATTTAACATTGGTACAATAAATCCAAATCAAGAAGATGCTAAATTTATTCAAGCAGATGTAGATTGTAGTTTGGTTGATTCTGATATGCTTGTAGCAAATGCAAGTATGTCATATACAAACCCAACTACTACTGCTCAAGAAGAAGCTGTAGCATATGATCTAGATAAATTTATCTCAGGTGCTGATGCTAAAAATGGTAGAACATCTCTAACAGGTGCAGCAATTTTTGGGGGAGGATTCTTACCTAACTCACTACTTGGATGGCTTGTTCTAATACTTGTTATATTGGGTCTTGCTTATTTAATAAGACTATTCCTAATGCCAGTATCTAGTAAGAAGACTTCTACTACTACAACAATTCATAGTTACGACGATCACGACCAAGCAGCACATCACTAAGCCCTACGTGGATGCAGCCAAATAAACTAGAAAAACCCCGATTTGTTCGGGGTTTTTCATTTGCTCGCTTCAAGGAACATACTTTTTCTGCACGCGCTACCAACCCTCCTACCCTCCCGCGGGTTCGAAAAAGTATGTTCCTTTTCGCTTGTATTTATGTGCTAAAATGGGCTTATGCAAAAGAGAATAGTACTGCTAGACACCCATGCCATAATCCACCGGGCTTACCATGCCTTGCCGGACTTTCGTAGTTCAGGCGGCACACCCACAGGGGCGCTGTATGGACTGTGTAATATGGTTTCCAGTATTATTCGCGAACTAAAACCTGACTATATATTTGCGTGTTACGATTTGCCAGGTAAAACTTTTCGCCATGAAGTTTTTGAAGAATACAAAGGTACTCGTAAAAAAGGAGACGACGATTTAATAACTCAACTTATTTCTTCTCGTGAAGTTATAGAAGCTTTGAATATTCCAATTTATGATGCGCCAGGTTATGAAGCCGACGACGTTATAGGTACCATTGCAAAACAATATGGCGCTAAAGATGGCTACGATATTATTATTGCATCTGGTGATATGGATACACTGCAGCTGGTAGAAGATGATCATATTCGCGTGTTTACTTTAAAGAAAGGAATTACTGATACTGTGCTATTAAACGAAGAAGCAATAATAGAGAGATTTGGCTTTGAACCAATTTATATTCAGGACTACAAGGGACTGCGCGGCGATGCATCTGACAATATTCCTGGCGTACCAGGCGTTGGAGAGAAGACTGCAACTATTTTAATTCAGAAATTTAAAACTATAGAAAATCTATATAAAGTTTTAAAGAAAAATCCGGAAGAAGTAAAAGCTGCCGGGATAACAGACAGAATATTAAATATTCTAAAAGAAAACGAAGATGGAGCTGTATTTTCTAAAATGCTGGCATCTATTCGTATGGATGCTCCGGTAAAAGTAAAAATTCCAGCAAAGACATGGAATGAATCTTTTGATGCCAATGTTGCCGAAGAGTGTTTTAAAAAATACGAATTTAGAAACATGCTATCTCGTTTTGACCCTAATTATGTAAAGCCAGTTAGTGCTCCTAAAGATAAGACTAAAAAAGAAAAATCAGAAAAAGCCCTGACTCTTTCTGAGAAAAAATCTAAATCAAAAATAGATTTATTTAGCGACCCAATAGACCCTATAAAATTAGAAGAAGCGCGTCTTATGGTGTGGCTACTAAATTCCGAGCGTACCAATGCAGACGTTGATACCATAATGGTTGATACGGGCACAGAGACATTTGACGCTGCATATATCGAACTGCAAAACAGAATCAAAAAAGAAAAGAAATTACTGTGGCTATATGAGAATGTAGAGCATCCTTTGATTACTGTTACCAATGCAATGTCTAAACATGGAATGCGCATGGATAGAAAATATTTAGAAAACTTTTCTAAAAAAATAACTCAGCAATTAGCGGACCTGGAAAAAGAAATTGTAGATTTAGCAGGGGAGCAGTTTAATGTAAATTCACCAAAACAACTTTCTCAAGTTTTGTTTGAAAAATTAGCACTGCCAACAAAAGGCTTAAAGAAAAGAAAAGACGGACTTTATTCTACCGATGTAGACACATTAAATAAATTCGTAGATGTGCATCCTATTATCCAAAAAATGCTGGACTATAGAGAAAGCGAAAAATTGCGCAGTACATATATAGATGCTTGGCTACAGCTTTTGGACGAGAATGATGAACTGCATCCTACATTTATTTTATCTGGCGCTACTACTGGGCGGTTTGCATCTACTAATCCTAGTGTCCAAAATATTCCTGTAAAAGGAGAAACAGGTAAAGAAATAAGAAAAGCTTTTATTGCTCGTCCTGGCTACACACTAGTAGCGTTTGATTATTCACAAATAGAGCTGCGTGTTGTGGCTATACTTTCTCAAGACCCGGTCTTAATAGATGTGTTTAATAATGGTCAGGATATTCATAGCGAAGTTGCGTCACGTGTTTATAATGTGCCAGCAAATGAAGTAACCAAAGACATGCGCCGTCACGCCAAAGTTGTGAACTTTGGAATACTATATGGTATGGGCAGCAGCGCACTGGGCAAGGAAATGGGGATTTCTAGAAATGAGGCCAAGGCTGTTATTGATACTTATTTTAGCCGTTTCCCAAAGGTGGCTCAGTACATAGAAAGCGTTTTGGTATTTGCCCGCAAGACTGGTTACACCGAGACATTGTTTGGCCGCCGCCGCTATATTGCTAATATCAAGTCCAATATCCCATTCCTGCGCGCTATGGCAGAGAGAATGGCCGGGAATGCACCTATTCAGGGTACTGCAACAGCCGACCTAATCCGCATTGCCATGAAAAACATTTGGAACATGCTAGAAAAAGAAAAGCTAGAGAAAGACGTATACCCAATACTGCAAATTCACGACGAACTAGTTTTTGAAATCAAAGACGAACTGGTAGATAGCGCTAGTAAGAAAATTAGACAGATAATGGAAAGACCAATAGACGAAGAATTCTTGGATGGCAAGAAATCCGTACCAATTCTTACCGATATGCATACTGGAAAGAACTGGGGAGAAATGGTATAATATAGTTATTAGTAGGCTAGTAGTAGCATGCGTTAATACTTATTTATGTCACTAAACCAACCAAACATTTCTATGGCTGACACAACAAAACCTTCGGGGGATATCCAAATAATACTTTCAAAGTCTTATACTTTGTTCTTCTTTTGTTTTGTACTAGGTTTAATTGTTGATGTACTAACACAACTGCGAATAAATTTACCCAATATAGAAAACATCGGTCTTATTATTTCTGTTATTGCTACTGGACTAATTTACTGGGCTCAAACTGTAAACAAGGCTCCAAAATATTTACCTAATGGTGAAAGAAATTTTCGTATGGGTCCTTATGCATTTTCAAGACACCCAACATACCTGTCCATCTTTCTACTAATGGTTGGGGCAGCACTACTAATGAATTCTTATAGTATATTGGCAGCATCTTTTGTGGCTTATATTGTTGCAATATTTACATTCATGGCAAAAGAAGAAAAGCGTCATATAAAAAAATATGGGGAAGCTTATTTAAAATATATGAAGCGTGTTGGCCGCGTCTTGTAATATGCTGTCACTTGTTTTTGGAAAAGATTATAAAAATGTTCGCAAAGAAGCCGAAAAAATTGTGGCTTCTTTTTGCACTAAATGCAGTATAAATGTAGAGCGCCATACTGCGGAAACTATTAGTCCAAAAGATTTGGCTTATCGCGCAGAAAGTAATTCTCTTTTTGGCGATAAATTCGCGTACATTATAGACGGGCTAGTGGACCAGTATGAAGACGAGACTTTAAAAGTTTTAGAAAAACTGGGGCAGTCCGAGCATTTGTTTGTATTTTGTGAAGACGCGGTAATTAAAGATATTGAAAAAGCCTTTATTGCTGCCAAGGGCGGGGTGCTGGGTTTAAAAGCTGAAGAGAAAGAAAGAGATAATCCTTTTGCTATTACCGATGCGCTGCTTTCCAAAGACAAGAAAAAAACTTGGCAGCTATACAGAAAAGAAATTGATAAAGGCGAAAGCGCCGAAGCTGTAATGGGCCGTCTTGTATGGGCTATAAAAACATTGGTGTTGATACAAAAGAACCCAAAAGATACTGCGACATCTTTGGGTATATCACCGTTTGTATATAGCAAAACCAAATCAGCAGGTAAGGTCTGGAAAGAAGGCGAAGCCGAGAAATTTTATACCGAACTACTTTTTGGAATGAAACCAGGCGACGAAATGGAATATCATCTAGAGAGACTAATATTAAGTTGGTAATAAAAATACCCGTCAAATAAATGACGGGTATTTTTATTATTGTCCCCTCGGTAGGAATCGAACCTACGACCATCTCCTTAAAAGGGAG
>CAZWBZ010000006.1:13259-53740 GCA_964632605.1 uncultured Candidatus Saccharibacteria bacterium | reverse complement strand
ACTTTATGTATTTCGCAAATGTTTGTCGATCTCTACACTGTAGAGCAAACTATAGTAGTCATGTTTCAAAAGACCTACTCGATGTTCGCTTCGATAAAAGAACACAAATCCATAGTGTATATTCATATGAATACACTATGGTCATAAAGCGGGGCAAAAGGTAGTTAATAAAATTAACATTGCTCTCGCAGGAAATAACTTGCCGTGATGGATATGATCTTAGTATAAAAATGTAAAAGTAAAAGAGCGCTTGGGTAAACCAAGTGCTCTTTTTTTATTATTCGGAGAGGCTCAACCTCTCCAAAAGGTAATTTGGACTAAAAATCAAAAATCCCGATGTATTTCTACATCGGGATTGTTTAAATTTTACAAACGCATTATTCACTAACTGTGATTTTGTCTGCATATCTTTGGCCTTTTTCATCAATATAATCAACAATGATTATCTGATTCTTTGGTAACTGCGAATAATCGCTGTTACTAAATTTAAAAATTCCAATGAATCTGCCGTTTACATCGTAAACACTAGCATTAACTGTTTCAGTAATTAAACTAATATGTTTAATGCTGGTACCCCATTTCATTTTGTGTAAGATTACATTTCCATGATCAATGATGGTACCCTTGGTGTCATTACCCCAACCAGCGTAGTTCCAGTCTCCAACCGGTACATTTTCGAATGTCCTGATTATCTGACCAGTTTGGCTTATCGTTTCTAAATCTAATTGTGCTTCCGGGGAAGACATATCAGAATTATTATCACGGTATAAACCAACGCGGGCTGTAGAGTTTGGCGCAAGGTAAACAGTGTATTCTACTGTTACTGTTCCAAAATTGCCTGTAACTTTTGTTACAACAATTTCAAATTTGGCCGGTTTTGTAGGCATAACGTAGTAACCTTGAATGTCTTTGGCTTTTCCAACTGTATTTTCTGAATTTGCTTCGTAATACAACTTTTCGCCATAGTTCCTGTTAGGGATTGCTATAGTAAATTGTTGATTAGAATATCCTTCATACCATACACGGCTGCTAGTGTCGGATGCATTGGATGTTAATCCATAGCGAATCCATACACCAGTTTTGCTTCCAAAAGCATTTACAAATCCTTTGATTTTAAGAGTTAACCCATCACTCCAAACAGAGTCTACTCTTACAAGAGGAGTACGTTTGGTTGGGGCAGCAGTGGCTTTCTCAACTGTTGTTGATACTGTACCAAATGCATTCTCAAAATCAATACGGTAAAAGGTCTCAATTCCGGAAGGTACTTTGTAAAAATCAAACAATGATTTGCCAATTGTATCGGCTTTTACATTGATTACTTTACTTAGGTACAGCTGCCCAGATGTTAATCCTTTGTATACCTTTGCCTTGCCATCTACGTTACTGGTATATGCAAATTGCATACTTACAGTGTCGTTTAGATTTTGCGGCTTGGATACCCAAATGATTGAGCCTTTCTTTGCAACTGGTGTAATATCAATTACCTGCATACGACTCCAGGAATATTTACCTGTTGATGTGTCGGTTACTTTGATACGCACCCAGTATTTTCCAGGTTGCACTACTGTGACTGAATCCAGTTTTTTACCAGTTTTACTTTCCCATGTAGTTTTTACAGGGAAGGAGAAATAAGTTGTATCTGAACCAAGGTACAGATAAATTTCTCTCATAATGGTTTTACCGGAATCAATGTTGCCAAGGCGTTCCTCGGTTAAGAATTTCATGGTTCCGCCTGTGGCGTTGACCAATGTATCTACCGGGGTAGACTGAGCTTTTGCGTTTGTAATGTAAAAGAACGCGATTACTGCGAGGGAAAGGCCAAGGCCACGTCCTCTTTTTAGGTTTTGAGCTAAATTTTTCATTTATTTTTATTGGTTTTTGATTGTTTTTGAAGATATCTTTATTAGCACTATTATAGCACCTTTTGAGGGTAAAGTCAATGTTTATATTGACAAAAACCATATAGCTGTGATATAATACACCTATGAAAAAGATATACACATTTTTCGCTATATTTATGTTTCTAGCTACTGCTGGGACGGCTTTTGCCGCTAGTCCTGCTATTCAGCTAACTGGTTCAACCCCAATTAGTAATACGCAAGTAAAGCTAGAAGCTTACTACTCATTAGGGGACGCTCAGTCTCTTGATCTATACTTTTATTGGGATAATATTTGTGGCGTTTTTAATAACCAATCACAAGCTTACACTGTAAGTAATACTTCTGGTTATATTTCTTACACTGTAACTGTTCCACAATCTGGAACATACTGTTACAAGGTTTCTGGTATGAAGCACATGGCTAATGGCACATCTGACTTTATAGACAGCAGGTCACCATCATCAAAAGTCTTTACTACTACAAACACAAACAATAATACTAGTGCTCCAGCTGTACAAAATACTGGCGCAACAAGTATTACAAATACTTCAGCACTGCTAAACGCATACTATACATCTGGGAATGCTAGTAATTCTTACATTTACTTTATGTACGGTACTTCATCTCAAGGTGCAGTAAACAAATCAGCAGAAATCTACCAATCTAATACAAATGGAGACGTAGCAACTACTGTATCTGGTTTAACAGCTGGTACAACATATGTATATCGCTCTTATGTTCGTACATCATACGGAACAGTCTCTGCTGTTTCAGAAGGTACTTTTACTACAACAGGTAGTAATAACAACAATACAAACTCTTGTACTATCGATAGCTTCTACTCAAGTCCTTCTTCTGTTTCTTATGGAAGCAGTACTACACTTTACTGGACTACAACTAACTGTAATAACGCTAATCTAAATACACTAGGAGGATCTGTTTCTGTAGATGGTTCTCAAAATACAGGAGCTATTTATTCTAATACTACATATACACTAAACGCTTCAAACTCTTATAACACTGACTCAAGAACAGTTACAATAACTACTTCTTCAAATAACAACAATAATAACTACAACAATACACCTTCTTGTTATTATTCTAACCAATGTTATTGGAACGGTTCATCATGGATTTACTACAGTAATAACAATAACAACAATAGTACAAACTATCCTTCATGTTATTACAGTTATACTTGTTACTGGAATGGCTCATCATGGGTTTATAGTAACAACAATAATAATTATTACCCAAACAATAATGTAAATACTTATTCAGGGACATATCCATCATGTTACTACGATGCAACGTGTTACTGGTCTGGCTCTACTTGGGTTTATAACGCTGGTGGCAATGTTAATGGTAACTATGCTCCATATACTTACAATCCAAATCCTGCATACACTGGTGGTCCAAATTACGTATATAAAACAGTAGGAGGCGGGGTAAACACAGTTTACGTTAACCAAGAAGTTATTCAATACCAAAACCCTGGGAATGTAGTATCTTACAACAATGGTTACTACGGAGATATAATGTCTCGTTACAATCCTGATTATAGATCAGCAGTAAACGAACGCTCTCTACTAACAGGTAGCGCGGGGACAGCAGGACAAATCACATTGATAGGTTTACTAATAGCTCTAATCATTATTGCTATCATTGTATATATGGTTCGCTCTAACCAAACTAAAGAAAACAGTCACTAAAATAAAAAACCACTCTTAATGAGTGGTTTTTTATTTAATTGCGATATCTCACTTCTGCCAGCGGGTGCGAACCCCAACACAAATGCCTACGTGAGTGCAGCCGCCAGCAGGCGGGAGACATCGTTTATCTAGTATAGGCAACATTAGCTAAATAAGCAAGAACCCCCTCCATAAGGAGGGGGTTACTTGATATTTGTATGCATTCTATAAGCCGGATTCTGTATTAATAGTTTTAAGGCTATTAACGATAACCATTTACCTTGCTTCTTTGTTACCAAAGAAATCTTTGCGGCACTCCTGAATAAATCAGGCACGGCCTTGCATTCACGTATAGATTTAGCCGTTTCACCCGAACACTAACTTTCATTAGTATTGCGATTCGTCACTGTTCGCACTACGCCGCTTGCGCGGGATGGGGGTTACCCACTACGCTTTACAGGGATAAATCCTTGTATAAATGTCCGGACTTTCCTCACTCATGCTTTGCAGTATGTCGCGCGGTTATCCGAATGCACGAGTTATTTATAGTATACTTTTACTCCTTTGTCTAGTCCGGACTTTAGTCTTTGTCCTGCTGGCATTTCTATTACATATTTAGCTAATCTTTCTGGGTAGTAAACAGTAGGGTAGGTAGAAGGAGAAACATCATCAAAATAATTTATAACATTCCATTCTTCATCAAGATAAACTATATCAATATTTATTAACATGTCTTTCATCCAGATGCCGTACAAATCTTTATTTTCAAAAATAAAAAGCATCACATTACTATTTTTTAATTTTTTTGTACCAGACAAACCTTTTTCTCTTTTTTGCGGTGTATCTGAAATTAAAACAGAATAATTTTTATTTGGGGTGTGTATTTTAATGGACTGATTTTGTTTATATATCCATAGTCCGGCAAATATCGTTATAATAATAGCTATAATGATGTACTTTTTTCTCATAGTTATATAATATCATAATAAATATTATATATAAATACATTATTATACTAGTACACTATTACATTTAATTTATTTTAAAAAAATATTTTATAAAGTTATCCACAGGAATTTTGTATTTTTACTTGCAGTGAATATTTTTTTGCGGGAAAATGTATGTAGTGAGATGCGGACACAAATATTTTTTTAAAATTATAAAAAAAAATTGGTCGACCCGCGAATTCACGTTAGTAATATTACGTAACAAACTATATGCCAGCAAAAAAGAAAGCAGCTAAGAAAAAGGTTGCAAAAAAGACTGTTAAAAAGACAGTTAAAAAGGCTACAAAAAAAGCAGCTCCAAAAAAGAAAGTTGCAAAAAAGAAGAAATAATTTTTCTTCATTTTACAAAACTCCCTCTCTATCGGGGGGTTTTTGTTTTTTATGGTAAATTTCTTGACTCGATTTTGGGGTCGTTTTATGCTATAGTCTCTTTATGTCATTTTTATCAAACTTTTTCGAGAATGAGTCAAAATCCTTTATTTCTAGCGTAAAACCTATCGTTAAAGCTATAAATGATCTTGAACCAAAGATTCAAGCTTTGAGCGATTTAGAGCTCAAGGCTAAGACTACTGAATTTAAAGAAAGACTATCTAACGGGGAAACTTTGGATTCTATATTACCCGAAGCTTTTGCTGTAGTTCGCGAAGCATCAAACCGTATCTTGGGTGAGCGTCACTACGACGTACAACTTATTGGTGGTATTGCGCTTCATCGTGGCAACATTGCGGAAATGCGTACAGGAGAAGGTAAGACACTTGTGGCAACACTACCTGCATATCTACATGCTTTAACTGGCCAAGGTGTCCACGTTGTTACTGTTAACGATTATCTAGCGCGTCGCGACGGAGCTTGGATGGGTCCTATCTTTGCAGCGCTTGATATTACTTTGTCTGTCATTAATTCTCAAAATGTATCTTATATATATGATGCAGACGTTAAGAAGACTAGCGAAGAAGATGAAATATCTGCATACAAAGTAGATTATGATAATTTGCGTACTATTTCACGTAAAGAAGCGTATGCTGCAGATATTACCTATGGTACAAATAATGAATACGGTTTTGATTACCTAAGAGATAATCTAGCTACAAATTTAGATCATGTGTCTCAACGTAGTCATGTGTATGCAATAGTAGACGAAATTGACTCTATCTTAATAGACGAAGCGCGTACTCCTCTTATTATTTCTACAGAAGCCGCTGACAGTGACGATTTATATAAGACTTGTTCTATAATTGCAGGAGCACTTGTACCAGAAGAAGACTACACAATGGACGAGAAGCACAAAGCCATTGCTCTTACAGAATCTGGTATCTTAAAAACAGAAAAAGCCTTAAACGTAGATAACATTTATACTGAAAAAGGTATTAAATTTGTACACCATATAGAAAATGCTGTAAGAGCTCGCGCATTATATCTAATAGACCGCGATTATGTTGTAAAAGACAAAGAAGTAATCATTGTTGATACTTTTACAGGACGTTTGCAGCCAGGGCGCCGCTGGTCTGATGGACTGCACCAAGCTATCGAAGCTAAAGAAGGCGTAATGGTTCAAAAAGAAACAAGAACTGTCGCTAGTATTACTTTCCAGAACTACTTCCGTTTCTATGACCGCGTTTGTGGTATGACTGGTACAGCTGATACTTCTAAAGAAGAATTCCGTAAGGTTTATAATCTTGGAGTTATTGTTATTCCTACACACAGAGGTATCCAAAGACAAGATTTGCCAGATTTGATTTACCAAACAGAAAAGGCTAAATTTAGAGCTATCGCCCAAAGAGTTAGAGAAATACATAAGAGCGGACAACCAGTTCTTATTGGTACTGTGTCTATCGATAAAAATGAGATACTTTCAGCTTACCTAAAAGCAGAAGGCGTACCTCATACTGTACTAAACGCAAAGAACCACGAAAGTGAAGGAGAATTGATTGCGGCTGCGGGTCGTCGCGGCGCAGTTATTGTTGCTACTAACATGGCTGGACGTGGAGTCGACATTAAACTAGGCGGCGTCCCATTTGATAAAGAAAAGCACGAAGAAATTAAAAAGCTTGGAGGTCTGCATGTTATTGGGTCAGAACGTCATGAGGCTCGTCGTATAGACAACCAGCTTCGTGGACGTGCTGGGCGCCAAGGAGATCCTGGCCAAACTCAGTTCTATGCATCACTAGACGATGACCTAATGCGCGTATTCGGAGGAGATAGACTAAAGTCTATAATGGCCAAGTTTAATTTTCCAGAAGATATGCCAATAGAAAACGGTATGGTGTCTAAGACACTGGAGAATGCTCAGTCTAAGATCGAAGGATTCCATTTTGACGCTCGTAAACAGACTTTAGAATATGATGATGTCTTGAATATTCAACGTAAGACCGTTTATTCCAAAAGAAAGTCTATCCTGCACGGAGATCACGAGGCCATTAAAGCCGAACTTGAGACTATCTCTATAGGGGAAGAGGGAATAGACGAACTAATCGAAGAAAAGAAGAAATTAGTAGGCGAGCAGGATTTCTATGAAACAGTAAAAAGACTAATGCTATACAGCACTGATATTCATTGGCAGGAGCATCTTCAGATGATGGATTATGCTCGTAGTTCTGCAGGTTTGCGTGCCTATGGCCAAAGAGAGCCTTTGATCGAGTACAAAAAAGAAGGTTTACGACTATATAAAGAGTTTGAATACTCTGTACGGTCAAGTATTCTTGAGCTAGTTAAGACAATTGAGGCCGCAAAATAGTCTATTTTTAGCTTTATATACTAGCAAAACCAGGCAAGATTGCTTGGTTTTGTCAAAATTAGGCAGATTCCTTTAAAACCTTTATTGGGTAGTATCAATACCACAATATGAACTACAAGTTGTCAAACAGCTATTCTAAAAAACCCTTATTTTATAAGGGTTTTTTAGCTTGACAACCCCAAAAAGCATGGCATAGCTATTGACTTATTTCTACGGATATGCTACTATATAACTAATCCCGAAAGCGTTAATGCTGACGGTTTTTTATTTCACAGGGCTTGCCCCTAGAAAATAATTTACAGATTGCGGATCGTTCGACAGAGCGTAACTGTCATTTATGCAAAAATTCATAACACACTCTCTTTTCGGTGCTATTGTTATGCCAACGATACTTGCGAGTACTCTTACAATTAACCCCGCAAGTATTGATCAAGCAATTAGCTCGAAGCAATCATCTTTTGAACAAGTTCTAGGTCTTAAAAAAGATGACAATAAAGACGATTCAGCGCAAGCTGAGCGTGAAGAAATAGCAAAAAAAATCGACACATACTATAAGAAGAAGAACATGAAATTGGCCGGTCACGGTCTTGGAATGGTAATCGCTTCTGAAAAGTATGGTCTAGACCCTTATATGATGGCAGCTATTGCTACAAAGGAAACAACTGGCGGAAACGTTGCTTGTCCTTATACAGCAAAAATAACTGGCGATATCCGTTATACATATAACGTGTTTGGATGGGGTAGTTGTAAAATCACCTTTGAATCTTATGAAGATGGTTTCGAAACAATTGCTAAGAACCTGTCGGGTAATAATCCGAAAACTAAAAGACACTATTCTGGTAAAGATACTGTTAGTATCCTAGAGTCATATAACCCACGTCATGTGGTTGCTGACTACCCAGAACAAATCATGGCTATTATGGATAAGATCGAGAATACAAAAATCGATTCTAAAGAACTATCGATGAACTAATATAAAAACCACCGATTCTATCTCGGTGGTTTTTATATTATGAATTATTTGTAGATAGTACTTTGATTCCTTCTAAAATTAAAGACTTTTCATCATTTCTAATGTTTACTTTACCTTTTACGGCTATACAGTTGTCTTTGACCAGTGAGCGGTGGACGTCGGCATAAGCTTTGGGAAATACAGCTAGCTCGATAGTTGTAGTAAAGTCTGCCATTTTTACTATTGCCATACGGTCGTTCTTCTTGGTGAAGATGTCACGAATGTCGGTAATAATACCAGCGCAGATTACTATTTCACCTTGGACGCCGTTTGCTTTGATTTCGGCTACTGATTTACCTAATGATTCTATCTTTTCTCTATATTCTTCCAGTGGGTGACCAGATACATATAGGCCAAGCAATTCTTTTTCGTGAAAGAGCATTTCTTTTTTAGGCATTGGGCTAGCCATAGCTAGCTTTAATTCTGGGATTTGTTTTAAGAAACTATCTCCAAAGAGTGATGGCCCAGTAGGCACGTCGGCTTTGTGGAGTTTTTTGTTAAATTCTAGAATGTTTTCTGTGTTGGCTATTAGCTGGCCGCGCTCGCCAAGCTCGTCTAATGCTCCGGCTTTGACCAATGCTTCAAAAGATTTTTTGTTAAAGTTCTTGTTGTCTATTCTTTGGAGCATATCTTCCAGGCTTTTGAATGGTCCATTCTTTTTTCTTTCTTCGATTATAGAATTTGAGATGTCGCCGCCCAGGTTTTTGATAGTATATAATCCAAAGCGGATTGTTTGACCTGTCTTATGGTTAGACCCTACGACAACAGTGAATCCTCCGAATGATGCATTAATGTCTGGCGGCAATACCACTATACCCATGCGTTTTGCTTCTTCGATAATTTCTGAAATTTTTTCTACGTCTCCTGATTCAGCGGTTAGAATAGCGTTAATATACTCTACAGGGTAGTTAGCTTTCATGTATGACGTTTGGTACGCAACACGTCCATAACTTGCAGCGTGGGCCTTGTTAAACCCGTATGCAGCGAATGGTTCGATGAGCTTCCATAGCTGGTCGGCTTTTTTATCGCTAAGACCGTGTTCTAGAAATCCTTTTAAAAGTTTTTCTTTTTGTTCGGCCATTTCTGCTGGGATTTTTTTACCCATGGCTTTACGTAATTTGTCAGCTTCAAGCCAGCTGTATCCAGCCAGCTCAATAGCAATCATCATAACGTCATCTTGGTATGTAATAACCCCAAAAGACTGGTCTAGGATTGTCTTCATTCTTGGGTCGAGATATTTTATTTTAGAATTGTCGTGTTTTCTTTCGATATATTCTGGGATCATTTCCAAAGGTCCCGGACGGTATAGCGCTACCATCGCGTTAATATCAAAAATTGTAGTTGGCTTTAGCTGTCTTAAGTACGCTGTCATTCCAGAACCGTTTAGTTGGAATAGTCCCATGGTTTCCCCGCGAGCAAGCATAGCAAAGGTTTTGGGGTCATCCAATGGTATTCTTTCTAAATCAACATCGATATTATGGATTTGTTTTACCATTGCTACCGCGTCAGCTAAAATAGCCAGGTTACGAATACCCAAGAAGTCGAATTTAGGTAGACCTACTTCTTCGACGTAATGCATATCGTATTGGGTGATCATGTCGCCACCCTTTGGGTCAAACTGAATTGGTACGAAATCTGTCAGCGCTGTTGGCGCAATAACAACCCCTGCTGCGTGCACAGATACGTGACGAACACAGCCTTCCATTTTTTTAGCCAGGTCGATAATCTTTTTTGTATCAGCATTTGTTTTGTAGTCAGCGGCAAGCTCTGGAACTAATTCCATTGCTTTGTCGATAGTCATAGGGAAGCCTTGAGAGCCGAGCGGCACCATTGTAGAAATTCTATCTCCAATTGCGTACGGATAACCGAGCGCCCGCGCAACGTCACGAATGGAACCTTTGGCCATCATGGTACCAAATGTTCCTATTTGAGCTACTTTGTCTTCTCCATATTTTCTTTTTGCATACGCAATAACTTCTAGACGTCTGTTATCGGCATAGTCCATATCGATATCGGGCAGGGATGGGCGTTCAGGGTTTAGGAAACGTTCAAACGGCAGCTTGTATACAAGAGGGTCTACGTTTGTAATTCCAATTAGATATGTTGTAAGAGAACCCGCAACGGATCCTCGAATGTTTGTAAGAATTCCGTTTTCACGGGCAAATTTTAGAAGGTCTCCCACCACCAGGAAATACCCAGGGTAACCTTTTTTCTTAATAACATCTAGCTCGTAGTCTAATCTTTTTACGTATTCAGGAGTAGGTTCTAAATCTCGAAATGCAAAGCCTTTATAAGCTAATTCTCGTAATTTCTCATCACCGGTCATGCCGTCTTCGATTTCGTAGTGAGGGAAATATGCTACGCCCAATTCTATTTCATAATCTTCGATTTTGTCATACACCAGCATTGTATTGTGTACAGCTTCTGGGTAGTCAGAGAAATATTCCAGTGCTGTTTTTTCATCGATAAGAGAAAAATCATCGTCTGAGAATTCAAACTTTGTAGAATCTTTACTGTCAGCTCCTGTGTTGATGGCTAGTAGTGTGTGGTGCGCGTCATGGTCGTCTTTGCAAGGGTAGTGCGAATCTTGCGTTGCAACGTATGGTATATCAAATTTCTTAGCTAATTCTACTAGCTTGTCGCGCAGTTCTTTATCACGTGGAATACCAGGGTGTGACTGGATTTCTATAAAATAGTTTTCTTTTCCGAAAGCGTCTTGGTGGGCCAGGATTAATTCTTCTGCCAGTGCGTCGTTTCCTGCCAGTACGGCTTTGGATAATTTACCGCCCATACAGCCAGACAGTGCAATAATTCCGTCGCCAAATTCCTTTAACAGGTCCATGTCTACGCGAGGTTTATAGTAGTAACCTTCGAGATTGGCTTTGGTAACGATTTTAATTAAATTTTTATAACCCTGTAGATTTTTTGCGAGCAGTATTAAGTGATATCTTTTGTTGTCTATTCCTGGTTCTTTATCGAAACGACTGCGTTCTGCAACGTAAACTTCACACCCGATGATTGGGCGCATACCAGCTTTTTTGCAGGCTTTATAAAATTCGATAGCGCCGTGCATGTTGCCGTGGTCGGTCAATGCAACTGCTGGCATGCCATGTTCTTTGCCGGTGATACGTACAATATCAGGGACTTTGGACAGTCCGTCTAGGAGAGAGTAGTGAGAATGCGTATGCAAATGGATAAAACCCGTTTTCATGTGGGTATAGTATAGCAAATTGTATGAATAAGGGTATGCCGTTGACAAAACGGTATTTTAACTGTATTGTGTGTTTAATTAAAAAAATCTTATTATGAATCAAATTGAATATCTTGATTTACAAATCAAAATCAAAAACCATTTTACATGGAAAAGAACCCAAAAGATGTATTCTTTTAAAAGGCTTTCACCATTAATTTTTATCGGAGTACTATTAACATTTACAATTGGTACAGTCTTTATTCAAAAGTATGAGAATGGTGCGACTTTTAGTACGACATTTTTTCTTTTATTTGAAAAATTCAGCTTACCAGTATTTGTTTTTTATGAAGTTATCGGTTTTTCCTTAGCTATAGCATTTTGGGGTTTTATGATTATGCCGACATATTACAGTGAAGAAAAAAATCTTTTAGATGTATTAGACACTGCATATGCTAGAAATTATTCAATAGAAAAGACACTTTATTTGCCTGTATTTCAAGTATTTTACCCATGTTTGGATTTAGATCTGACGGGTGAAACTAAAACCGAAGAGAAAAGCGCTTAAATCAAATGGATTAATTCCAAAAACTTATTTTTAAAGCCCCGAATTATCGGGGCTTTTTTATTTTTTTAATAGTGGTACAGTATGGATATGAGGGGACTATTAGTAGGTGTAGACGAAGTTGGACGTGGTCCAATAGCTGGGCCTGTTTGTGTTGGCGTGTTTATAGCGACAGAAAAGAATATTCTAAAGATAATAAAGAACGCGCCGCACGAACTAAAAGATTCTAAGAAGTTAACTAAGATTCAAAGAGAGAATTGGAGTAACTATTTAGCGCAGTGCAAAAAAGATGCCTTGTGCGATTTTTCTATAAACATGCAGTCTAATTTAGTTATAGATCAGCGGGGTATCCAGCACGCTATTCGTAAATGCGTGTCTAATAATTTTAGTAAACTAAAAATTGACGCAAAATCCCGTGTATTGTGTGACGCCGGGCTACGGCCGCCTGATGTGTATCAAAACTACATTTCCATCGTAAAAGGAGATGAAAGGGAAGCAGTAATAGCCATGGCCAGTATAGTAGCCAAAGTCCATAGAGACCAGTTTATGACCAAATTGGGGCTAAAATACCCTGATTATGGGTTCGAAAAGCATATGGGTTATGGTACAGCTGGGCACTATAAAGCTTTAGAAAATAAGGGTATTTTACCAGTACATAGGCAGTCTTATCTTAAAAAGATGCTTGACTAATCGCTAAAATATGATATAATACTAAAGTAATCAAAAAATAAACAATAAAATAAAAAACCAATAAAAAATGAAAAAATTATTCTATTTGAGCATTGCTTTAACCGCACTGGTTAGCTGCTCGATCTTTAAAAAACAAGTGTCGAAAGAAGTTTGTGAAGAAACAGGGGCTTCGGCATTGGATTTAAGTAAAACAGGATTTGTTCCTATTAGTTTACAAAATCCAAAATTCTGTGAAGAAAACTCTTATCAAATCCAGCTTACAGACACCACTGGAACATCAGACGCCTACGTTTTGAAAAACCACTTATCAATTTGTTTTTCGAAAGAAAAGCCAATTCTTGAGTCAATGGACAAGATATTACCAGCTGCATCATTGTGTTGTAGTTGGGATCCCAAGTTAGGATATTTCTTGCCTGGTGGTCAGACGCAATCAGTCTTATGGGCTTATGGAAAACTTTCTCCTTGTCCTTCAAAATACCAAAAGTATCTTCAGGATAAGAAAGAGAAAAAAGATTCTAGAAATTTAGTGTATGCAAGTTATGAGCATCATGTTACTTGGCCAGTTACAATCGTAACAGACAAGAAGAAAAACAAATTTTTAGGAGCTTTCCAAGTTTTGGTTCAGTCTAAAGACGAGACTGGTAAGATAGAATCTAAATTAGTTTTCGTTGTTGGTATGCAACAAGAGACTATCATTAGTTTGTTATCTAAAAACAAAAACGGGGTTATCTTCGAAGTTTCTGATGTGTGCTATGACAAAGTTAGCGGTAAGTGGAGAAATCCAGATGAGGTTAAGGATAAAAATAAAATTATCTACACATTTGCATGGAATGCTGAAACTGGGGATAGTAAGACAATTATTCAACAAAAAAAAGGCACAAACAAGCCCTATGATCCTAATGCACCGACTAGATAAAAGGTTGGTGTAAAATCAAAAGCTCGCAAGTATTACTTGCGAGCTTTTTTATTTCTTATTGCAGTGCCAGGTAACTAGCAATGATACCAGCTGTTTCTCCGCGAAGTGTCAGGCTGCCCAGGTTATAAACTTTTGCGCCGCACTGTTTTGCAAAAGCTATTTCTTTTTCTGTAAAACCACCTTCGGGTCCAATGTAAATGCTCAAGCTTTTTGCGTCTAGCTTTTGACTACTGGCATTTAGTTCGCCAGTAATATCAAAAAGTATCTTATCAGTATTTTTGTCGGTCATTATAGATTCTTCAAAGTCTACAATTTCTAAAACATTTGTAACATTTGTTCGCCCAGATAGTTCGCTGGCTTCGCGGGCTATTTTAGCCAGTCTTTCAAAGTTTAAGTTTGTTTTTACTGTACGTTCGTTAATAATAGGAACAATATTTTGAATACCCATTTCGCTGGCTTTTTGCAAGACTAATTCAAAATTTTCTTTTTTTAGGATACTTTGGTAAAGAGTAACCTTTCTTTCAGGTTCGTTATTTTTTATTTCTACTTCTATTATTTTATAGACTATTCTGTTTTTAGATATTTCTTCTATTTCAGATTTGTATTCAAAACCGTCACCATTTGAAATAGAGCAAATTTCTCCGGTTCTTAACTTTAATACATCTAAGATTTGATGCACTATTTCTTCGTTGTTTATTTCTATATGGTCTCCAGATTTTTTATATTCTGTAATAAAGCGATGTATTTTTTTTGCCATTTTATTCTTTTGGTAGATTACGCAAATAAGATTCTAATTTTCTAGCGTCAGATTTGTAATACAAAATTGTGCCTTCTATTTTTTCGTAGACTTGGTTTAACGTCATTCTTGTACCAGTTGCGGGGAACTTTTTAAAGAATCCTTTCATATGTTTTAGCGTTCCTTCGTCACGTATTGTTGCAAGACCAGAAAGTATTCTTGTTAGTAGGTGTCCGCCTTTGCCATAATTTTCTACAAATTCGCCCCAGTGGTGTTCTACATAATTCCAAACTATTTCCGGGTTGTTTGTTTCGTTTAGTAGGCGTGCTATTAGCAGTGGGGTATCCTGTTTTTTAACCTTGTCGCTATTATAGTAACCCAGTACGTCTATTAGGTCGCGCGCTTTAACTACTGCTGAAAAAGAAGACATAATACGCAGTTTTTCTTCTTGCAGCTTTTCTTTTTCTAGAATTGTCCAAAGTTTTGCGTTGGCTTTTTCGTCGCCGTATTTAACTACGATACGGTATACGCTGCTGCGAAGATGTGGCGGCACTAGCATTGGCCCAGCTGCAAATCTTGCTAATGCGTCTTCTACAATAGGCTTGTAGCCCAGTTTGTACCCAGCAGAAAGAATAACACTGCTGCGCAGTATCTCTGTGCGTTTGGTACTGTCATAGCTTAGATATTGCCACATGTCTCTAAAAATATCTTTATACAAATTCTCTAGCATTACAAAGATGGATTCGTCTTTGCCGAAAACATGTAGTACTCTGGACATTGTGCCCCACATTTCAGCTAGTACTAAATGATGTGTTTCATTTTTAAACAAAGAGATGTATTCCAGTAGTTCGATAACATTGTTTGAGCCATTTTCTGTTAAAGAGCGCATGTTACGAATAAGACCCATTCTTTGAACAGGAGAAAGCTTGCCCGCAAGAATTGCAGATTTTTGTTTTTCTATAAAATCTTTACTGTAGTCGATATGAACTAAATTACTTTCTTTGTCGTTTAGTAGGACAGCGTCTTTGTTAAATTTTAAAGTAGTAGTTTTTTTGCTATTTAGTAAATAAGTTTTTTTACCGTCATCCATTGGGATTGGCCATGTTGTTTTAGAATTATCTTTTTTAGATAAATTACGGTTACGGTAGTATCGGCATTGGCTGCAGATGTGCCCATTTTTAGATTCGGCTATAGTTATAACAGGGAACCCAGCTTGGCGTGTCCACGCGCCCATAACTTTTGTTACAGGTTTACGGCTGGCTTTTTCTAAATGCATCCAAAGATTTTTTGTAGTAGCATTTTTATAAGCGTTGGCTTTCATGTAAGAGCGTAAACCTTTTTGGAAATTATTTTGCCCAACGTATTCTGCTAGCATTCGTATTACTGTAGCGCCTTTACGGTATGTAATGTCGTCAAAAATTTCATCGATATCTCCAGCGTCTAGTATCGGTACTTGGACCGGATGAGAAGATTCCAGGGCGTCCAGTCTTAATGCGTCTCCCATATCACCCTGAGTAAATTCTTCCCAAATTTTCCATTCAGGGTAAATACTGTCGATACAAGCGTATTCGATATAGTTAGCAAAACCTTCGTTAAGCCATAAATCATCCCACCATTCCATAGTAACCAGGTTTCCAAACCATTGATGAGCGATTTCATGGGCAGTAACTAATGCAACAAATTGTTGGTTTACTAATGCTGTATTTTTCTTGTCTACTAAAAGACATGTTTCGCGAAAAGTAATTAACCCCCAGTTTTCCATTGCTCCGGATGCAAAGTCTGGTAATGCCACGAGGTCTAATTTCTTTAATGGGTATTTGATACCAAAAAAATCTTCAAAATAATTCAAACATTTTACGGCAACATTTAGCGCAAATTTTCCTTCTTCTTTTTTGCCTAATGGAGTATTTACCCGGACAGTTGTGCCATTGCCCGACTTTGCATTTAATGTTTCAAATTTACCAATACACCATGCCAAAAGATATGTAGACATTTTTGGTGATGGGGCAAAAGCGTGATTTATCTTTGCACTATCTACAATTGTTTTTTTAACTTCTTCGGTATTGGCGATAACGTTTAAAGATTTGTCCGCAATTATTTCTAAAGAAAATACGGCTTTCATGTTTGGTTCGTCAAAACATGGGAATGCGCGGCGCGCATCGATGGCTTCGAATTGGGTTGCTCCAATTAGTTCCTCTGTTCCGTTGTTGTCGTATTTGGAAATATAAAACCCACGCAGGTCGCTGTGGATTAACCCGGTAAAAGATATCGAAATTTCTGCCTTGCCTGAAATTTTTTTATCCAAGATTAGTTCGATGTAGTTGTCTTTTTTATTGTGTTTGATTTTAGGTACGTAGCCAATTTTTCCTTGGCGAACAAAAACAGTAAGAATGTTTAATTCTTTAGAGTGCAAAAATATAGTATCTGTCTTTTTAGAAACTTCTACATCTATCGTAACACTGCCGCTGTAAATTTGAGCCGTAAGATCGGGCTCGATTACCAGGTGGTAGTTAGTTGGACGAATATAGTCCGGCAATCTAAATGGGGAAGAAAGGCTTTTTGACATAATACTATTATACTGACCCTGACCTAAAAATCCATTGACAAATCTATATAAAAAGGTAGAGTTTGTGTAATTAAAATATTATTATGCTAGTAGACAGTATTAACGCCGAAATCCTTGACCAAATGTACAAAGAACATCACGTGGTAATGGAAAAAATTCAAAATATCCTTTGGGATCAAGAAAAAAAAGATGAGCACGCGCTATATTTTAATAGCGAAACTCATATGCATCTTAGAGAGCATGCTTGGGAGATTCTTTTCCCAGTCCCTGAAGAGGAATGGTTCAATAACCTAAAAAGTTTTGAAAAGTATAACAAACACATGGCCTGGCCTCATTATTCTTTTTATCAATACACAATGGATGTATTTTTTCCTCCTAATATACCTAGTTCAGTTTTGTATTTTGGTTATGTATTCCTAGAAGATGGCTCTGTACATAAAACTTGTTTTTTTCAATGGATGAAAATGGTTGATTATCAAGAAATGCCGCAAGGTGTTGTTATGGACCCCCTAGTTAAACTTCATAATATAAAAGCAAAATACTACGTGGGTATTCCTGTGGAAATAGAAGATTTACAAAATTTTCTAAACAGAGTACCAGGTATTCCTTTGGAAAATTATGTAAAAAGAAAAAATAAGGAAGAGCATGAGCAAAGACTTCACGATTCTTATATGGAAAGTTATAACCTACAGATGAGTTATTCGCCTGAATATTTTCCTCGTAAATTAATAGAATTTGCTGAGAAGAATGGTTTACATATACCATCTGGACAAAAAGGTAGTAATTAAAACAAAAATTCCCCTGCGATAACAAGCAGGGGATTTTGATTTTTACACCATAAAAATCACACATGAAATATTTTCAGGTGCTATTTGCTCAAATATGCTTAATATGGTTAAATTGTAAAAAATAAATTTAGCTCTTATGAAAAAGAAACCACTACAAATCGCAGTATTTTTCTCTGGCAGCGCTGACATGGCTCAGTATTTGATCAGAAACGACAAGAATTATGGCTCTAATTATGAATTCGTTTTTGTCTTATGTAACAATGTAAATGCCGCAGGTATCCAGTTTTTTCAGAAAAGGAAAAAGAAATCAATTAATTTCAATGTTTTAGGAATCGGTGATCCAACTAAAATGCCTTATTATGAAAAAAGAAACTACTATGAAGGAGTCTCTAATTTAATCGGTTCATTAAAACTGGATCTGATTATTTCTGACGAATTCAACATGGAAATCATTTCCGGTTCTTTGGGTAATGTACCAGTTGTTGCAGTGCATCCAGCAGACTTAAATGTTTTTAGTGAGAAACAGTCTAAAAAGAAAAATTCTTTATCAAAAATTAGCGGTATCCCAGAAAGAAAATACAAGAGCAGTGATGCTGTACGTTTGGCTTTGAATGCTGGAGAAAAACAAACATTTTCTACTGCATATGTGGCTAGTTCTAATATGGATAAAGCTAAAATAATCTGTAAATCTGACCCACTAAAGGTAGACCCAGGTGTGACTCCGAATGTTCATTCAGAAAAAATGAAAATCCATTGCAGTGGTCCGGTGCTATCCAAAGCTTTGGCTATGATTGCAAAAGAAGAATTTGTTCTTAATTAAAGGACGAGTAAGATTTTAAAAAATCCCCCTGCTATTAAGCAGGGGGTTTTGATTTTTACACCATAAAAATCACACATGAAATATTTTCAGATCCTATTTGCTAAATTAAGAATTATATGTTTTAATGATAAAAAATAAATTTAGCTCTTATGAAAAAGAAACCACTACAAATCGCAGTATTTTTCTCTGGCAGCGCAAGCTCCGCTCGCTATTTAATAGCAAATGACCCTAATTATGGTAAGGAATATGAATTCGTTTTTGCTCTTTCTAACAAGAAAGATGCTTCTGGAATTCAATTTTTCAAAAACAATAATATCACTTGTGAAATGTTTAATACAAAAAACTTTTGCACTCAAAATGGATATCGTGGAAAAATCAAAGAAATGCCTTATCGTATAAGAAGAGATTACTTCACGGAAATTCTGGGAAAAATAAAACCATTTAATTTGGATTTAATTTTGCTATCTGGTTTTATGCTTGAAATATCTGCACCACTTTTGAAATCTTTGCCAATAATAAATGTACATCCGGCAGATCTTCGAATCAAGGAAACCATTAAACGTTCTAAACCTGGCCATTATAATCCTTTGGAAGGGTCGGAAGTTCCTAAATATACTGGGGATGATGCTGTAACTCTTGCTATAGAAAATGGTGAAAAAGAAACCCGCTCCACTATACATGTTGTAGAGGAAAGAGTTGATGAGGGTAGAATAATCTGTGTTTCTGATCCATTACCAGTAGAACAAGGGGCGTACTCTAAGACTCATCAAGAAAAGATGAAAACTGTGTGTGATGGTCCAGCTTACACGGAAGCCTTGCGTCAGATTTGTACTGGAGAATTTAAATTCTAAACTTAATAAATTTATAAAAACCTTGTCCAAATGGACAAGGTTTTTTTATTTGCTTAAATATTTTCTAGCTAGGACCGCCCTGTCTAGAACTTAGAAGCTCCGCTTCTAAGTTAGTTCATTTCAGCTTCTAGTCTTTCTAGCGCAAGAAGAAAAGCAGCGCGGCGCATGTCAGTTTTTAGTTCTTTAGACTTTTGGTAAACAGCAGTAGATTGCAGTCTTTGGTTTGCTTCCATTTTTTTATTTACGTCGTCTTCGCTCCAGTGTTCATTTTTAAGATTTTGTATCCATTCGTATGTCGATACAGTAACACCGCCAGCATTGGCTAAGATGTCTGGAATCACATGAATACCTTTAGTCAGCAATATATCATCAGCTTCCGGGGTAGTAGGTCCATTTGCTAATTCTAGTACGCATTTAGCTTGGATACGCTGCGCATTCTCTATTGTAATTTGGTTTTCCAAAGCTGCAGGAATTAATACATCTACGTTTAATTCTAGAAGAGCGGCTTCGCTAATTGTAACAGTATCTGGCATACCAGCTAATGATTTGTTTTCTTTTTTCCAATCTAAAGCTTCTTTAACATTGATTCCATTTTCATTATAAATAGCGCTTTTGGAATCAGCCAGTGCAACTATCTTGTGTCCATTATTTTCAAAAGTCTCTGCGGCAAAACTACCAACATTTCCAAAGCCTTGAATAGCGACAGTGCATTTTTCTGGCAGCCCCATATCAATTCTCAGTGCATCCCATGCAAAGAATCCTCCAAGACCTGTTGCTGCTGTTCTTCCTTCTGATCCGCCTTTATCCAAAGGCTTGCCTGTAAAAGTAGCGCGAGTTTTGTCTCCAGTAATTTTTTCGTATTCGTCGCTCATCCAATCCATTATTTCTGGTGTGGTGTTTACGTCTGGGGCAGGGACATCTTTCTTTGGTCCGATACTATCAGCTAATCTTTTTACCCAGCCGCGAGACAATGCTTCTAGTTCTGTTTTAGATAAAGTTTTTGGGTCTACTGTAATGCCGCCTTTGCCGCCGCCCATAGGAATATTTGCTACAGCGCATTTCAGTGCCATCCAAAAAGCTAAAGCTTTGACTTCGTTTATGTCTGTATCGATATGGTAGCGGATGCCGCCTTTGTAAGGTCCGCGAATACTGTTGTACTGCACGCGGTAGCCATGAAAAATTTTCTCTTCTCCATTGTCCATTGTAACGGGGATTGAGATATGGATTTCTCTTTCGGGACTCCCTAGACGGTTTAAAAGCTTGGCAGAGACAGGGGATACATTATTAGCTCTGGCTAGCTGAGACAGGGCATTTTCGTAGGGGTTTTGCATATTTTTCCATTCATTTGTTACTGTTATAGGGCTAATTATACTGCTAAAAACCTTTTCCCCAGCTATTGACAAAAAGGTAGCAAATATGCTATAATATGGGTATGAAAAATTATAAAGGTTTTACAACTTTTTTAGCCCTAATTATTACAGTTTTACCTGTAATCTCTTTTGCTGACGGTACATATTACTATGGTGGCCAAGGCACATATATCGAGGAAGCTGCTCCTGTAAGAACTACTGGTGTTATTATTCCACAAAAGAATTCTAGTTACGTAGTTACTGAATCAGCGCCTGTTTACAATAATGGTACTACAGTTTCTACTACTAATAATACCAATACTACAAACAATACAGCTGAAGATATCTTTGGTATCCATATCAAGACTAAGGCAGAGAAAGATGCAGAAAAAGCAGCGCAGGCCGAAGCCGACAGAAAAGCAGCTGATGCTGCAAGTGTAGCAAGAAATAACGATGGTTCATTTGCTTATGGTTATACAAATGGAAATGGCGCTCAATATACAAGCGGCGCTAAATATCTAGATGCAAGAGGTAATACTAATGTTAGATATACTGCAGCAGCAGGTAATGCTGGTAGCGGTTTCCTACCTACTACATTTGGTGGATGGGTAATAGCAATACTATTAATGTCAGTGCTTGTTGCGATAGTCCGCGCTTTTAGAGCAAAGTTTGCTGCAAAGCCCCATGTGATTTCCCATGCACATGGAAATCACGCATAAATAATATTTTACCGTAGGTTAAATATTGTTTAGGCGTAACAGTCTCATGCTCACTAATTAAAAATAAATAATAAAACCCCACTATATTAGTGGGGTTTTATTATGCTACAATAGTCTTATGTCTATACCGCTAAAGAATTGGCACCGCTTAGGAAAGAAAACATTTTGGATTTTTTTCTTGCGTCATAGTAAGCTTTTTACTTTGATCTTGGCGTTATCTATATGGTTTACGTATAAATTTACAATAGGGGGCAGTGAAGAATCTTTTCAGAATTTTTTCTTAGTAACTCATGCTGACTGGTATGTAACTCCTGGGTTAGTACTGGCTGTATTATGGATGGCCATAGCGGGTTATCTTTTGGTTATATTTTTATATTCCGGAATACTATATCGTCAGTATAAATTTATGCTGGACGAGCATGCTTTTTATGTGCGTAGCGGAATATTTTTTATTCGTGAAGTTGTTATACCGTATCGTCAAATCCAAAATGTAGAAATAAACCGCCCCTATTTATACCGTATATTGGGTCTTGCCGAGCTTGATTTAACTACACTAACAAATTCTCAAGCAGTAGAGATGCATAACGGCAGCCCAGTTAAAAAGAAAAATTTACTACCTGTTATAGACTATCGTATTGCAAAAATATTAGCTCGTAATTTGGTGCAGCGCGGTACAAGTGCAGGTCAGCCTTTTGTTGTAGAAGACGAAGATGCTGAGATGGTAACAAATGGTTAATTATGTTTGATGTAACTGCTTTATTTGGTCATTTTGGTATATTAGGTTTGTCTTTGGTTTTAACACTGGAAACAGGGTTTCTTCCTTTATTCTTTTTGCCTGGAGACACATTGCTTTTTACAGCAGGGTATTTAATCCATGTTGGTAATTTACCTATTCATTATGCTTTTATTACTTTGGGTATTGGAGCATTCTTAGGTAATATCATTGGTTATTTTATGGGAGTATTTGCGGAAAAGCCTTTGATGAGATTTGCTAAAGATGAAGGTAGTACTTTTAATAAAGGCCTAAATCGTACTAGAGATTTTTATAAAAAATATGGTCTTTTGACTTTGGTCTTTGCTAGATTTGTTCCGTCCGTAAGAACCATTGCTCCGTTTCTTGCTGGTGTACTGCGAATGCCTTTTTCTACTTTTGCTGCTGTCTCTTTTTTCTCTGGATTTTTTTGGGTAGGTATAGGACTAGCCTTGGGTAATATATTTGGTAAAAAAATACCTAATATGGAGAACGTAATGATTGTTGTAATTGCTATTGCTGTATCTTTGGGCGTTGTACCTGTGCTATTCTCTTTATTAAGAAAAATTCTTAGACGTAAAAAATAATTATGTTTCGCAGCATTAGATTTAACTTTACTAGAGCTCAGGTTGCTTTTTGGAGAATAGTTTTGGTTTATATGTTGCCAATGCTACTAGTAGTATGGGGAATAATACCGTTTGTTTGGCATATACCGGTAATGCTTTCTATAACTTTGTTTATTTTTTATTTCGTACATAAAGATAAACTAACTTTAAAAGATTTGGGTATGGTAAAACCAAATGGATACAAAGACTATCTTTTTTATTTGGTTGCTATTTTGATTGGTTTAGCTGGAATTTTATTTTTTGCAAAATCATTGGGTTATACCCCTATGCTACAGTGGTACAAGCATCCTACTTTTCTTTACCTTTTTATACCTATTAGTGTACTGCAAGAATTTGCTTACCGTAGTGTACTAACAAAAGAACTGGGATATATTTTTGACGAAGATGTACAAATAATTTTAGCCAATGCTGGTATCTTTGGGATACTACATATTATTTACCCCAAGGCTTTTGCTGTACTGCCTTTGACTTTGATTGGGGGACTATTCCTGTCTACTTTGTGGAAAATAAAACCCAACTTTTATTTGATAGCTATAGCTCATACTGTGTTTAATTTTACTGCGGTACTTTATGGGTTTTTTGAAGCTACTAAATAGGCTATAATTAGCTAATGAAAACAAAACTCTTATTATTTTTATTAGCTATAATTATTTTAGCTGGAGTATTCTTGTCTTTTAATAAAACTAGTATAAAAGATATTAATTTGGGTCTTAATAAACCAAGCAATACTATTTGTACAGAAGAAGCAAAGATGTGCCCTGACGGTACGTATGTTGGTAGAACCGGTCCAAACTGTGAATTCGCTATTTGCCCATTGCCAGTAGTAAATAACCCCGAAGATGTAAAAGATGGCGGAGAGATTTATGCTTGTACTATGGACGCAAAGATGTGTCCTGACGGGTCTTATGTTGGACGCAGCGGTCCTAAATGTGAATTTGCGGCTTGTCCATCGACGCAAATTCCAGATGACCAAATAGATCATGCTGAATATTTGCCTCATAAAATAAATACCACTGCTGTATATAATGGTGTTAGTATAACCCCACTAAAAATAGTAGAAGATTCTCGCTGCCCGCAAAATGTACAGTGTGTATGGGCGGGGAGACTGGTTGTGTTAACTAAACTTTCTTATTCAGGAACAGTAAAAGAAGTAAATTTAGAAAATGGAAAAATTTATAAATTTGTAAACAAAAATGTAACCCTGACCGACGGAGTAGGAGAGACTTTTTCTTTTGAAGTAAAATAAAAAAAAGCAGTCTTATATAAGACTGCTTTAAATAAAGTCATTTAGATTTTTTGATACAATGGTTTTATGTAAAATTTACTACAAAGTATTCCTTCTGGAACTGTATCTTTTTTGTAGGATACAACATTTGGCCCAAGTAAAAATATTTCACATTTTATGGCGTAATCTATTGCTCCAACTGTAAAATCGATAGTAGTAGTATCTCTTTTAAAAACCTTGTGCGCACCTGTTGGCATAACTAAATCATCTAGAAATTTTAGCGTATCTTTAGCTAAAGTATCTGTACTAAAATAAGAACAAAAGGGTACAGAGATAATTTCATTATCGCTACTTTGCCAAACGTAATAAACCCCTTCAAATAAAAGTGCGCTCCTTGGAAAACTTTTAGGTAAAGATATTATCTTGATTAGCTGACAGTCTTTATTCGTTTCGCAATATATTGAGAATTTTTGACACGGTGCGGGTTTCTTGTCTTTGCAAGGGAGTAATATTATTCCAAGTACAATTATCGTATATATTTTCATATTTAAACTAAAGTTATTTAGATTTTGCTAGAACCACTGGCAAAGGTTTGATATAAAAACTATTACAAAATGTTGAGCCCTGGATTGTCTGCGGCTCACATGACACAGTATTTGGTCCAAATAAGAAAATTTCACATTTTGCGTAGTAATCTTTACCATTGTACTGGATTTTAAGGCTATCAACAGTATCTCTTTTAAAGATTTTGTGAGTATTTTCTGGGTAAAAATATTTATCCAGGAAAGCCAAGGTGTCTCTTGTCGAGGTATCCGCGTATCCACCATAGGGTACCAAAGTAAAACTATTGTCTTTACTTTGTCTTACGTAATAGCAACCCGTCATCATAAGGGTGCGGTTTTCAATGTTTGGCCGTTCTATTACTTTGAATAGTTGGTAATCTTTGTAGTGTTCACAAATTTTAGCAAAATCGTGACAAGGTTCTACTTTTTCTACTTTTGTTTTTGACGAGATGAACAATAATGTTCCAAGCGTTATAATTGTATGTATTTTCATTTGTAGATACTTTAATACATTTTAGCGATATTGTCAAACAAAAAAGCAGTCTTACATAAGACTGCTTTTAATAAAAATAAGATATTTGTTTAATCTTCAAGGTCTACTCTTTTTCTACCAAGTTCGATTTCGTCAAGCATGGGTCTTTTGCATCCGTTAGAAACGCAAAGAGCTGCATCCGATGTTTCGTTGAAGATTTCTTCAACTTCATGGTGTACGGTAATATCTGTTTTGTGTAAACCTTTTCTTTCAAAATCTAAACGTTCTTTTAGTTCGTGGTTGAATTGATTTTCTTTTGAGTTAATTAAATCATTGTAGATTTCTTCTAGTCTTGGGATTTCTACTGATTCTTTTATCTCGATGGCAGATTCAATTTTTATTCTGTTTCTCTTAAGAAAATCGTAGTCCATTTTTTGCCAAATAAAAATTCGAATTTCGTCTGTCGATTTGCCTAATTCTACGATTATTTTTTGACCTTTGATTAACCGGTTGATTTGTTTCATCATATCAATTTCTTCGAATTCGTCAGGCAAGATGTAGTTCCTGTTGGGGAAATGGATAGAAGATTCTTCGTTTCCTTTGTAGTGTCTACAAATAAAAACTTCTTTGTTTTCCATAACCACGACCATTGGAATTTCTGCCGTGTTCTCGAGTGCTGGACCAAGACCTATTAATTTTGCCAAGGTTTGAGGGTAAGCTTTTTTGTAAATTTCTGGGTGTTGTTGATTTTTGCTCATAATGTAGATGTTTAAAATTGTTGTTATAATATAACGGCTATATCGTATTGTCAAACAAAAAAGCAGTCTTATGTAAGACTGCTTTTTATAATTTATTTTTAAATTTAGTTAGTTAAAACAGGAGACTGCATTTTGTGGTAAGAATTGTATGACAGGGCAAGTATTACAAAAGCTATAACTGGAATAAGTAGTGTAGCGTTGACGCCTCCTACTATAGCAAGACTAACAAATGCGCAGATAAAATCTATACCAAACCCAGCATAAGCCCATTCTTTGTAGCGGCCTTTGAATGCAGGAACTATAAGCACAATAGAGCCCAATACTTTGAAAACAGTTAATACTGTTACAAAATATATAGGGTAGCCAAGACTAGTAAAACCATCTATGGACATTTGGGTTTGAGATGTCAAAGCGGGCATTACGCCTTCGAATAAAAAGATCAGACCTGTGGTAATCCAAAAGATTATTTTATGTTTCTTCATATAACGTGATTATAACACGGCTTTTAGGCAAAATAAAAAAGCCCCATATTGAGGCTTTTAAATTGCTCCTCCGGCAGGGATCGAACCTGCGACCAATCGCTTAACAGGCGACTGCTCTACCGCTGAGCTACAGAGGAATATACAGATATTAGCACCATTTGTAGTCATTCGCAATACCAAAATCCACCTTATTGACAAACTAAAAAATAACTGTATTATTGGGTTTAATAAATTAAATATCTTAAATGAAAAATTCAACTAAACAAGATTTTGATAAAGCTCTTGAGTCTCTAGAAGACGGTGCTTGTCTATGTTGGGAATGTGCAGAAAAACATTATCCCGAAGAGTTTAAACTGAGAAATAACTTTTTTGTGTATAGACGGTACTGTGATGCATGTGGCCATAAAAAAGACGATTGCACTTGGACTTCTCTCTGGAGGGGTGTCATCTTTACTACTAAGCCGCTGGATTACTTGATCAAGCGCTTTGAAGAAGATTCGGAACATCATGGTAGCTTACTTAGAATAAAAGGTTCCGATGCAGGATGGGAAATAATTAAAAGAGGTAAAGAAGCCTTGGAAAAGGTTTTTGTATATCTTAAAGATAATTCTAATGTTTCGTCTAATGCATGGCTTTATTTCTGTGACCGTTACGCAAGACATCATATTCTTGTTGATAATAGTTTCGTTTTTCCACAAACAATTAGTGCCTGGAAAGAAATACTGCAAGCTGCTTAAAAATAAATTTAAAATATGAAAATAAAGAAAACATACTTTTTAACAGAAGAAGAGGTTAATTTTTTGAAAGCACTTTCTAATAAAACCCATCCTGAAAATCGATGGTCAGGAAGATCTTCGGATGATTCTTTTAGAGAAAAGTGGAAAAATGAAATAGACTCATTCAGCAAATCAGGTCTTACTACAAAAATAGACGATGGATATGGTGACAGCTATTGGTGTTATGGTTTAAATAATGAAGGAGAAAAAATACAATACTTTGCTTCTATTGGGCAAACTGAGATAGCTATAGAAAAAGAAGATAGCCCTAACACTGTTACCTGTCAACACAGAACCCAAAATAGAATTACGACACATCAAGGTACTCACTGCGGTGATTGTGGTAAAAGGTTCAAATAATTTAATTTAAGACTGAACACATAAGTGTTCGGTTTTTTTTATTTCTATTTGAAAACTAAAGCTTCTATCTGCTATCATTACCATATGACAAATATAAACCCTTGGGTCAATTTTAACGGTAACGCCTTTGACGCCTTTAATTTTTACAAATCAGTATTTGGTGGTGATTTCACAAAAATAGTTCGTTTTAAAGATTTTGCTAGTGCCGAATTCCCAGTCCCAGAAAACGAAGAAAATAAGATTATGTACATTGCTTTAACAATGGGCAAGAATAATGTGCTAATTGGAAACGACGTCCCAGATTTTATGGGTAAAGTAAACGAAAAAGAAAACCGAAGCAAAATTTTAATAAATGCCGATAGCAAGGAAGAAGCCGAGAAAATATTCAATGATCTTTCCGTAGATGCCGAAGTAGAAGGTCCAATGGGCGATAGTCCCTGGGGTAGTTATGCCGGAATGCTAAGAGACAAATACGGTATCGAATGGCTAGTAGAATTTTCCGGATAATTAATAAAAAACAGGCTTTAAAAGCCTGTTTTTACTGTGTGCTATAATGGCACCATATGATCAACATAAACACACTTGTTCCAGACTTTGAGTTGGACGCTTACCAAAATAACGAAATTAAAAAGATAAAACTTTCTGAATACCGCGGCAAGTGGGTAGTGATGATATTTTACCCGGCTGATTTTACCTTTGTTTGTCCTACCGAATTAGAAGATGCCGCAGCATATTACAATCAGGTCAAAGAATTAGGCGGGGAGATAATGAGCATTAGTACAGACACGGCTTTTGTTCACAAAGCTTGGCATGATAATTCTCCGGCTATTGGCAAAATAGAATACCCAATGCTAGCCGACCCAACGGGTAATGTTTGCAGAATGTTTGGGACTTATATAGAAAATGAAGGTTTGTCTTTGCGCGGGACATTTATTGTAGATCCAGATGGAAATTTAAAAACAATAGAAATCCATGACAACAGCATTGGCCGCAGTGCAAAAGAAATGGTTCGCAAATTGCAGGCTGCTAAATTCGTAAAAGAAAACAATGGCAATGTTTGCCCAGCCAGTTGGGAACCAGGTGAAGACACACTAAAACCCAGCGTAGATTTAATAGGAAAAATTTAAAATAAATATTTAGATGGAAGCACAAACTACATTAATTATATTATTCGCTACTATTGTTGTAGGTTTTCTTATTGCTGATCTTGGATTTTTTAATAAGAAAAGTCATAAGATTGCATTTAAACCTGCACTGTATCAATCATTATTTTGGATAGGAATATCTTTGGCTTTTGGAGTCTTGATTTTCTTTATGATGGGCAAAAATACAGCTGTCGAATTTTTTAGTGCCTACATAACAGAAAAAATGCTGTCAGTGGATAATCTTTTTGTTATATTACTTATCTTTAATTATTTCAATTTAGAAGAGAAATACCATCACAAAGCATTGTTTTGGGGTATCATTGGCGCCATAATTTTTAGAGCATTATTTATTGGGGTAGGGGCTTATGTTATTAGCCAATTCCATTGGATTCTTTATGTATTTGGTGCGCTACTATTTTATACTGGTATAAAATTGCTAAGTAATAAAAAAGAAGAACATATTGATTTCAAACACAACAAAGTCATAAAGTTTGCCCACAAAATATTTCCTTTTACGGACAGCCATCATGGTGGAAAATTCTTTGTAAGAGAAAAGGGTAAATTCTATTTTACATCACTGTTTATGATTGTTCTTTTGGTAGAAGCAACTGACATCATCTTTGCAGTGGATTCTATTCCAGCGGTGTTTAGTATTTCACAAAATATGTTTGTGGTCTTTACGTCTAACATTTTTGCGATAATGGGGCTGCGGGCATTATTTTTCCTAATAGAAAATATTCTGCACAAATTCCATCATTTGCAAAAAGGCCTGGCTTTTATATTGATATTCATAGGTGTTAAGATGCTGGCAGGAATATTTGGGGTGCATCTGTCATCACTAGTATCATTGGGGATTATAATGTTTGCCTTGGTTTCTTCTATTGTACTGTCTATTTTGTACCCTAAGAAAATATAATAATTAAAAGAAAAGGCGGACATTTACTGTCCGCCTTTTTAATTATTTTTTTCTTGGAATTTTTAAACTAAACATTTTATACCCAAATAGGTATCGATACACAAAGTGAGTAATTGCTGAGATTAAAAATGATGAGAGTGTTACTTGTATAAGAACACCATCTTTTATTACTGTTTCCAAAGAAAGGTCTAAGAGGTGTAATTGTAATAAACACAACAAAAAGCAACCTATAAAAATAGCAAGGGGTAACCAGATCGCCCTGTAGTCTTTAGGTTTTAACTTGGTTTCGAAGGTTGAATGTTCCGATTTCATTATTAATATGTATTATTTAAATTTTATACATTTTACTATGTTTACTAGATATTGTCAAATCAATGATTATTTACACCTTTGACATATATTAGAAATACTGTACTATTTGATTTAATAAATAAAAATATATTATGAGCTTTTTAACAAAATTAAATAAAAAAACAACTAAAGTTGTAGAAGGAACTCTTCGTCCCAACATGATGCAAATCATAAATTTTCAAGGTTTTAAAACAAAGTGTATCGATATTACTCAATATGTAATGAGTCTTACTGAATATGGAAAATTAATATCCAGGCTCGATTCCGGGTTTTATATTATTACACCGAGAGAAAGTTTGATGGGGTATATCGAAGGTTACAATGTGTATAATTTAGCCGGAAAGAAACTACTGGTTTTCGGTCTTAAAAATCTTCCTGAAAACTCGATGAGCTCAGAAGAGATTTTTATAAAGTATTGTAAGACAAAAAGAAATATGACTTTATCTTATATTACAGGCACAGAAATCAAAGACAATTTTAGTGAATATTGTTATTAAAAACTTTAAAAATAAAATTAATTAAATATATTATGGAATGGAATATTTATACTCTTACTAGTGAAAGTCAAAATTTAAATGGCGTAATGTTGAGGGGTAGGATTAGAAAATTTGGTATCGTTAATGATATTACAATTTTAGCTGAAAATACAGAAGATATTGAGAATGCTGTGCGCATTGCATTACTGTCTAGCGAAGCCGATAAGCAAATATTTGATGTTAAAAATTTTTTGGAAAGTATTATCGAAGACATTAAGATTAGCCCTGAATTAGCTCCAACTAAAAATCCAATTCTTTCAAAACTTAAATGTAATGACGAAAGTCGTTATTCTATCTAAAATATTAAAACCCACCAGTTCGGTGGGTTTTTTATCTGTGTGTACACCCAGCCCAGCAGCACGGACGGCGCATACCTCTACGCAGTTTTGAGATTGCCCCTTCTATCGTATTGTCTATTTTATACCCTAAGAAAATATAATAATTAAAAGAAAAGGCGGACATTTACTGTCCGCCTTTTTAATTATTTTTTTCTTGGAATTTTTAAACTAAACATTTTATACCCAAATAGGTATCGATACACAAAGTGAGTAATTGCTGAGATTAAAAATGATGAGAGTGTTACTTGTATAAGAACACCATCTTTTATTACTGTTTCCAAAGAAAGGTCTAAGAGGTGTAATTGTAATAAACACAACAAAAAGCAACCTATAAAAATAGCAAGGGGTAACCAGATCGCCCTGTAGTCTTTAGGTTTTAACTTGGTTTCGAAGGTTGAATGTTCCGATTTCATTATTAATATGTATTATTTAAATTTTATACATTTTACTATGTTTACTAGATATTGTCAAATCAATGATTATTTACACCTTTGACATATATTAGAAATACTGTACTATTTGATTTAATAAATAAAACCCCTACATAATAGGGGTTTTATTTTACCGGTGTGTACACCCAGCCCAGCAGCAGGGGCGGCGCATGCCAGATTTTAGTTTTGAAATTGCTTTTTCTATACGAATATTTCTGGTCTCTAATTTTTTACCAGATGTAACCCAGCATATCCATTCATTGCGGGCTAGCGGGGTAATGTCTTCCCATAGCGCAAAAACCTTGGGAATAGATGTTATCGATTTTTCTAAATCAGCTGGTATTTTGTGTGTGGTGCCACTGGAGATCTTTTGCATTCTTTTATTATAGCAAAATCATTTTTATTTTGGTGGTATAATATAGAGATATGAATAACAATAAATCACTTCATGTGCTGGGCTCTATATTAGTAGGGCTACTATTTGGCTATATTATTTGGGGTCATGCTTTTAGCTCTGAAAAAGATCATGATATGGGGACTCATCAAATGCCTAATGGGGAAATGATGTCCGATATGCCAATGGATATGGATTCTATGATGGCGGGGATGATGGCTGGTCTCCAGGGTAAAACAGGGGATGAATTCGACAAAGAATTCCTGTCAGAGATGATAGTTCACCACCAAGGCGCTGTAGAAATGGCCCAAATGGTCCTAAATACATCAAAACGCCCAGAACTGATAAATCTAGCCAATGGCATAATTAGTGCCCAAAATGGCGAAATTAAGCAAATGCAGGACTGGCAAAAAGCTTGGTTTAAATAACCTAAATAAAATAACCCCGAAATTCGGGGTTATTTTATTTGACCATTTGAATTTGTAATAGGTAGCTCTACAAATATTGTTGTACCTTTGTCTGTGCCTTTGGATTTGGCATACATTTTGCCGCCATGTTTTAGCACTATTTGTTTTGCTAAATAAAGACCCAGTCCCATACCGTCAGTATAAGTATGTCTTGCTTTTTCACTACGGAAGAATCTAGAAAAGATTCTCATACGGTCTCTAAATGTTAAACCTATTCCACTGTCAGCAGCGTAGAAGATTATTTTATTGTCTTTACGTGTAGCACCTACTGTAATACTGCCGCCTTGGGGTGTGTAGTACAGAGCGTTCTCCATTATTACATCAAAAACAAATGTCATTTTTTTAAGGTCAGCCGTTAGTAAGGGTATGTCTGTAAAAGTAGAAATTTTAAAATTAAACTTTTTTTCGTTAATAACAGCGCGATATTTAGAAATACTGGATTCCATAATTTCGCGAATAGACAGTGGTTTGAAAAAATAACTTGCGCGGTTGTCTACTTCTTGTAGACCTACCAAAATATCTACAATGTTTAAAATTCGGCTCGCTGCGTTTTCTATGTTTTGCGTGTATAACAAGGTTTCTTTGTCTGTAGATGTATCCTTGATTTCTTTTAAAGACCACATTATTTTAGTTAAAGGTGTACGAAATGTGTGGTTAACAATAGATGTAAATTCAAATTCCAAAACGTTTACCTTTAGGTATATTTTTATATAGTTGTAGCCAACCAAAACTATACTAAATACAGCAAGTGCTGGGATAGCAAAATGGGGTATGCCAAAGAAATCTGAATAATGTGCATTGTCAGTCAAGATGTAAATAAGGGAGATAAAATACAATAGCAAGATTAGCCATTTAATAATTCTTCCAAAAGTTTTCATATTGTTATTATAGTATGTTTCGCTTAGTTATTCTATATTTTGGCTAAATTTACCTATTTGGCATATATCTAAAAATGTGCTATAATTCATTAAATTACAAAATATGCAAAATACACAAAATAAAACCAATGTTAATTTGGAAAAATTAAAATCAAAATTAAACAGTCAAATGCAAGGTATCTCCAGTGATGGTAAATACTTTAGTTTTAAACCATTTACTTGTGAAGAGCTTTTAACTTTGTTTTCTATTGCTCGCAAGCTAAAGCTTACCAAAGCCGAGGTATTGCCGCTGGAATACAAAAATTTTAAATTAAAAGATCTCGTACCTTTGTGCAATGTTCATTTATTTTCAGCAAAATCTGTTGAAAAAATCTATAGTTTTTTAGACAAACAATTACCAAATCCAAATAAAAAGTATAATTATACATTTCTTGGACATAGTTTATTTCGTTTAAATAACTAACTTTATTTAGAGCTCCTGTTTTTACGAACAGGGGCTTTTTTATTGTGGATATTGCAGTTTTAATTTCTGGTATAATGTAATTGTATTAGTTAATCAAGATAAATATATGAACACAAATATCAAAGCAACAAATATGGAACTAACAAGTTCAATTACTGATTACGTAACTAAAAGAATAAACAGCCTGGAGAAATTCCTAAAAGGCAAAGATGTTCATTCTTATGTAGAAGTAGGTAAAACTACGAACCACCATAAGAATGGCGAATATTATAAAGCTGAAATAAAAATAAACGCAGGGGAGGTTAGCGCTTTTGCCGAAGCAGAAGAATCTGATCTTTATACTGCGATAGATTCTGCAAAAAATGAAATCTCTCGGCTATTAGTAGATACAAAAGACAAAGAAAAAACTTTGTTCAAACGTGGAGCAAAAAGCGTAAAGAAAATGTTAAAAGGTTTGTCTTCTCGAAATCCTTTTACTTCTAAATACTAGCTGTTTACTTTTTGGGTTTTTCATGCTTTAATACTGGTAATTTTAAAAATCAGTATATATGAAAAATCTAATCAACACCATTGCAATTGCAGCGCTACTTCTTTATTTCAACATTATTGCCAAATCTCAAACCCTAAAACCGTTTCCTGACCCTTATAAAAAAATAGGGGCTACAGTAGATACTGCAAAAGTTCCTGGAATTTTTTGTGTATCCGTGGAATCAGAAAAGCAAAAATATTTTGCGTGGGCAGATTCTTTGTTTACCGGACATGACCAGTATTTTTTGGAATTAGAGAATGGGCAAGTATTCCCGTTTATTCCTTTGGATACGGAAAAGCAGTACCAAAACATCTGTAATTTTGTGGAAAGAAAGCTTAAAGAAAGCAAAAACCTAAACCATATTTTGTCTCAGGTTAATGAAACTTATGAGTTAATCTCAAAGCTAAAAGAGCCCTGGCGAGAATGGACCGAAGTCTTGGTTTCTCTTTAAAAAGCCTAAAAACAAACGATTAAGCCGGACATTTGTCCGGTTTTTTATTATGGTATAATAGACTTGTATTAATTAATAAATATTTTTTTTGTATGGATTTTCTACTAATTGTTGCTCGCGTTTTATTTGGAGGCTATTTTATTCTTAATGGTTATAACCATATTGCAAAAGGATCTCACATGGTAGGCTATGCTGCTAGTAAAAAAGTACCAAGTCCTAAAAATATGATAATGCTTTCTGGGATAATGATACTACTTGGCGGTCTTGGGATATTGTTTTGGAGAGAAGTAAATATTGCTGTTATTTTAATAGCACTATTCCTAATACCTGTATCATTTGTAATGCATGATTTCTGGAATGAGAAAGAACCTATGGCAAAAATGAACAGCTATATCGCTTTTTCAAAAAATATCGCTATTTTGGGCGGAGCATTAGCTTTTCTATTTATCTAAATTCCTGAATTTAACAAAAACCCCAAGCTATTTTATTCTTGGGGTTTTCTGTTATTATGGCTATTATGAGCGTTAAGACGGTATTAGTATTTGGAGTCTTTGATTTATTGCACCCAGGGCATGTGTATTTTTTGAACGAATCAATAAAACTGGGGGATGAATTACATATAAATCTAGCTAGCGACGATTTTGTTAAAAAGGTTAAAAATAAAACCCCAAATTTTTCATATACCGAAAGAGCCGCTATGCTTAAGAAGATTTTCCCAAAAGTATTCATTCATAAAGGAGATGCACATATGGGAGACTGGTCTATTTTTAAAGATTTTATGCCAGACGTTATTGCTGTTGGACACGACCAAAAAGATTTAGCGGTAGCATTAAATGGTTTAGATTTAATGACTAACATCATAGAAATAGGACCATTTAAAAAAGATATTTATAGTACAACAATACTTTCTTAGTTATGTTTATAAAAGTAAAAGTCACAGCTAATGCCCGAAAAGAATCTTTTGAAAAAATAACAGACGATACTTACAAAATATCCGTAAAGCAGCGCGCAGAAAGAAATATGGCCAATGATAGAGTTAAAGAAATATTATCATTAGAAATGAAGATCTCGATTAATAAATTTCGTCTTATCTCTGGTCACACTAGCCCCAGTAAAATTTTTAGTATTAATGATTAACTTATGTCTGTATATTTAGTAAACAAAGAATTAGGAGAAACCCCTTTGGGTTGCCTACGTAGAATAAAGCTAGAAAAAGGCGTACCTGAAAGTGTGTCTGCTACTTATGCTGGAAGACTGGATCCAGCAGCCGAAGGCGAAATGATGATAATTACAGGTGACGATATTAAAGACAAAGATAACTATTTAAATAAAGAAAAAATCTACGAAGTCGAATATGTTTTTGGTGTAAAAACTGACACCGGAGACATGCTAGGTATGCTTGAAAAAATGGAAGATGTGGGCGATTTAGATGAAGCTAAACTGTCGCAGGTTTTGGTTTCTTTGTCCGGAGAGAGATCTCAAAGATTCCATAAATTTTCTTCCAAAGTAGTTTCTGGTAAACCTCTTTGGCAGCATTCAAGAGAAGGCGGGGATTTTGGAGCAGAGCACATTATAAATATCCACAAAATATCTGTAGTTAAGAATGAAAAGATTCCAATGATAGATGTATATATACGCGTCTTAAAAGTTTGCGGGTTAACCAGTGGGGACTTTAGACAAAAAGATATTATTGAATCTTGGGATATCGTAAAAACTAAAAATATAGTACTGCCAATTATAAAGATTCAGACACATGTATCCAGCGGTACTTATATGCGAGTACTGGGCGAAGAGATAGGAGAAAAGCTGGGGCTACCTGTGTGTGCGTTTAGTATAAAAAGAAAGCAAATTCTTTTATAAAATTGTGTTAATATAAAAACATGAATCCATTGAAAAAATTTTTACATAACTATTTAGCAGAATTCGTGTACGGTGCGCTAGACGGCACTGTTACAACTTTTGCTATTATTGCTGGTGTGGCTGGGGCAAATCTTAGTCCAGCAATTGTTTTGATTCTGGGTGCATCTAATGTATTGGCGGATGGGTTTTCTATGGCATCTAGTAACTATCTTTCTGAAAAATCACAGCAATCTCAAAGTGGTATTGTGCCTACGCATTCACCAATAAAAACTGCATTGGCTACATTCATGTCTTTTATTATTGTTGGTAGTGTCCCATTAATTGCTTATGTAGTTAGCGCTATTTTTGATATTTGGCGCGGAAAAGAATTTTGGGTTTCAGCAATCTTAACATCTATAGCATTTATTATCGTTGGGCAGGTTCGCGGTAAAATAACAAAAACAAGCCGCGTTAATGCAGCTTTGGAGACATTGTTTGTTGGCGGTGTTGCCGCTATTGTTGCTTATTTTGTAGGAGCCTTTTTACAAGGAATTGTTGGCTAAATTGCTATAAGCCATTTCTTTTCCGTTTTCTGGAATAACTGTATCTATAATAAATTTGCCGTCTTTCATAAAAGCATTCGTTATTTTTATACGAGTGCTTTTATTATTTATTTCTTTATAAAAATAAGTTCCTGGCCATCCGATATAGGCTTTGTATTTTCTGTATTTTATTTCATCGGTGTCGGTATCTTTTATCTCACCATCAGATTTTACTATCTTTGTTGTATGTGTGGCATTGCTGTGGTCTTGAGGGGTTTTTATAGCAACGTTTGATTTTATATTATTTAAAACTTGCGCTAAAAGTTTTGGAGCAGTTTCTACTACATATTGCTCTAGTTTTATTCTATTTGTATCGGTGTCTAAATTTATTTTGTCTTGCAGGTAGATATCTCCATGGTCTAGCTGGCTATCCATGTCCATTATTGTAATACCTGTTACATTGTCACCATTTAGAATTGGTCCGGTTAATGGGGTAGCCCCGCGGTACAATGGCAGTAGTGATGGGTGCACGTTGATAATTCCATGTGGGAATAAATCTAGCAGCCACTGGGGGATTATTTTGCCATAAGCAAAAAGGACAGCAATATCAGCGCCTATTTTTTCTAATTCTTCTTTTATGTCTTTTAGCTTGTTTGGCTGCAGTAGTGGAATACTATTTTCTTTTGCGTACTGCGCTACAGGCGGCGTTACTAGCTTTAGACCTCGTCCAGATGGCATATCTACGCTGGATACTATTAAAGATGGCTTGCCATATTCAGTAGTAAGACCGGATAAAACATCTTTTGATATTTCGGGTGTACCAAAATAAATATATTTAAGCATATTATTTCTTTAAAGGTTCTGCTTCTTTTATGTTAGTAGCGTTATCAATAAATAGTATGCCGTTTAGATGGTCTGTTTCGTGTTGGAATATTTCGGCCAGTAGTCCTGTACCTTTTATTTCAAACCATTCTCCATCTTCATTTTGAGCGCGAACAGTAGCGCGAGATGCGCGGCGAATGTCTCCGTACAGTGGGCGTACAGATAGACAACCTTCGTGCATTACTTTTTTGTCTTTAGAAATTTTTACAAACTCTGGGTTTATAAAAACCATGTCTTCGTAATTCTTTTCAGAATTAGAACCGTCGGGGTTCATACCAAAGACTTTACCAGAAACAACAAAGATTCTTTTGTTTACGCCAATTTGCGGGGCAGCCAATGCAACACCGTCGCCTTCGCCAGCTAAAGTGTCGCTCATGTCGCGAAGCAATTTCTTTAGTTCGCTACCACCAAATTCACTCTTCGTTACATGAGAAGAATGTGCACGCAATATTTTATCTGGAGATTGCAAAACCTTGAGCTTCATAATTATTTTAGTTCTTTTAGGTATTCGATAAGCTTGTCTATTTTAACAGTCTTTTGAGAATGTTTGACCATGTCTTTGACGATAACGCTTTTTTCAATAGCTTCTTTTTGTCCAAAGATTATTACAAATTGTGTACCACTACGCTCTGCAATAGCAAGCTGCGCTGAAAGAGAATCTTTTGTAAGAGACTGCAGTACTGGGATGTGGTTTTTTCTTAGTAGGTCGATAATAGGCAAGGCTTTTAGTTTTGCATCAAACCCAAGCTGAATGAAATAACATTTTGGCTTCTTTTGGATTTTTGGAGTTAGTCCGTTAAACCAAGGCGCTTCTACGACGCGGTCCATACCAATAGCCGCACCAATAGCAGGCACATCTTTTTTAGAGCCTAGCATTGTTCCAAGATAGTCGTAGCGTCCGCCGCCAGCAACAGCTAGTGGTCCTGTTTCTTCATCACCATCACAAGACATTTCAAAAACAGTATGTGTGTAATAGGAAAGACCACGTACAAGATTTTTATTAAGTCTGTACATGATACCCATTTCGTCTAGATATTCTAGTACTTCTTTTAGGTGACGTTTTGATTCCGGGTTTAGTGATGCAACAGATTCTGGAGCATCCACGTTGATTTCTATCATCTTTGGGTCTTTAGAATCTAGAAGACGCAATGGATTTGTCTTTAATCTTTCGCGCGCTTCTGCGGGCATTTGATTAATGTGTTTTTTGTAGAAATTATTTAGTTCACGCAAATATGCAGTTCGAGATTCTTTATCTCCAATACTGTTAATGTCTACGATTAGATTTTTTGCACCAGCTTCTTCTAGAATAAGAGCTATTGTTTTTATGATTAGAGCGTCAGCAATACTTTTCTTTGTGCCTAATACTTCTAGATTAAATTGGTGTAGTTGGCGATATCTACCGCGCTGAGGTTTGTCGTGACGGAAAACTGGCCCAGAAGAATACAGCATAATAGGCTGAGGTTCAGCTATCATTCCGTGTTCTATATATGAGCGCATTACGCTGGCTGTAAATTCAGGGCGCAGTGCTAATTGGTCGCCGCCTTTTGTCTTTAGTGTGTACATTTCTTTGTCCACGATGTCCGTTCCTATACCAATTGTTGTCTCAAATAGTTCTTGAGATTCAACGATAGGTGTAGAGATTGGCTTAAAGCCATAGTACACAGCTATTTCTTGAGCTTTTTCAAAAAGTCCTTGGTATGCGTAATATGCATCGCCCATTATGTCGTGCATTCCTTTTGGACTTTGGAACGCTTCTTTTCTTGGTTTATTTGTTGCCATAAAAATAATTATTTAGTAGTTTCTTCTAATTCTGGAAATGAATATAGTCCAGGTAACATATCTATTTGACTAAAAGGGTATAGACGTATTAGTGCCCGGCCTGTTGCCATTTTAATTGGTAGGAATTTCCACATACGAGAATCATAACTTTCTGCGCGGTTATCTCCCATTACGAACAGGTTATCTTCGGGCACAACTATATCTTCAAGACTTTCGTATGAATGATTTGTAATGTACGGTTCAACTAGTTCTAGTTTTTTACCTGCTTTTGTAACAACTGTTACTTTACCGTTTACTATTTGCAAAGTGTCTCCAGGTAGACCGATAACACGTTTTACAAAATGCTCTTTAGGGTCTCCTGGGAAGCGGAATACTATTACTTCGCCGCGTTTTGGTGTTCTAAGATGGTAGGAAAGTTCGTCTACGATAAGATAGTCACTTTGATGGAGTGTTGGGTCCATAGAGCGGCCTTTTACAAGAAAAGGTTGAGCAATAAACATTCTTATAGGTATAACAATGATCAAAGCCAGCGCTACAAACTTTACGATATCCCAAAGAGATTCCTTTTTTTCTGGGGTAGTCGGACTATTTGCTATATCGTCTGATTTCCCAAAAATGTTTTTAATAACTTTCATATAACAAGCATTATACCACACAAACTATTTGACAATAACCCCTATTTGTGCTATTTTAGATTAAATTCAACCACATTATATTTTATGAAAAAAATCACACTAACAGCCGCTTTTCTATTCTTTCTTTCGATTAATTCATTTGCCTTTGTTGACCCTTCCATTAAGGAATCTAAACACTATGAACCAGCTTTGTTTATTGGTGGTTTGGTTTTAGCCGGAGGTACTCTCTTTGGTATTTTCTGGTACGTAAACCGTAGATATCAAAAAAAGAAGAACGATCCTACTCGAGTACGTGGGACAGACGGAGCTCATCATCTTTTTTAAAAACAAATCAACCTATGTTTAAAAAAATAGTAATTTTCTTTTCAGGTTTTGATA
>CAZWBZ010000006.1:0-13249 GCA_964632605.1 uncultured Candidatus Saccharibacteria bacterium | reverse complement strand
ATTATATTTTATGAAAAAAATCACACTAACAGCCGCTTTTCTATTCTTTCTTTCTATCCATTCATTCGCAGCCGCAGATTCCCTTGGTTCTGTTTCTAGTAAAACCGGCCATGTCTACTTTACTTGGGTTTTTGGTTCTATCGTTGCCATATTTATTGTAATTGCAGTATGGGGCCGGATATCAAAGAAAAAGAAAGATTCACAGGCATCAATGCGTTCAATGCCTAAAGACTACAGACCAGGAGGCTATGCTTAAAAAATCAGCAGCTTATGGAAAAATATACACCATTATTACTTTTTATTTTTGGCATATTGTTGGTAGGGTCAATGTACCTTCCTCCTTATTTAAAAATATTATTCCAAAAGATTAAAACAGCTCGTGGATCTAAAAACAAATCTTAAGAATCAACCACCCTCCCCAGGGTGGTTTTTTAATTTGTGTATTTTTTAATTCACATTGTGCTATATTATTTAAATGATTGCAGTAATTGGACTGGGGAATCCAGGCAAGGAATATACTTATACTCGCCACAATGTTGGTTGGCAAGTTTTGGACGTTTTAGCTAATGGGGAAAGTTGGGAGAATGATAAATATCTATTATCTGAAAAATGTACTATTAGTATAGATGGTCAGCAGGTAATACTATTAAAACCGCAGACTTTTATGAATGATTCTGGAAAAGTTTTGGCTGGCTTAAAAAAGATTGATTCAGAAATACTATCTAAAATAATAGTTGTGCACGACGAAATAGACATGCCAATTGGTACTGTTAAAATAGCTTATGCGCGCGGTGACGGCGGCCACAACGGTATTAAATCTATAAACGAACATTACGGAGGTAAAGAATACACACGCGTTCGAGTAGGAATATCCAAAACAGGCGAGAATGGAAAAATATTTAAACCTAATGTATTGGGCGAGTTTGATAAACATGACGATGAGATTCTAAAAAATGTTTTGACTAAATCCGCTGATGCAGTACGCAAAATTGTGACAGTAGGCAAAGACGCTGCAGCAAACGAAATAAATACAAAATAATATATAAATAAAACAACCCCGGAATTAACCGGGGTTATTTTATTTGTAGTAGGGAATTAAGCTTGAGGCTTTACTCCTTCTTCCATAAGAACAAGAGTCATTCTTTGGTTCTTTGGTTCGAACAATGTTACTTGGAAATTGTAAGTTTTACCTAGTGACAATTTTTCACGCAACTTGTCTTCGCCGCCCATTGTAGAGTGGTGACATAGTCCTGCAACACCTTGCTTGATAGATACCAATGCGCCGTGTTTGTTGAATTTGATAACAACTCCAGAAACGATATCTCCTTTTTTGATTTTACCTTCAAATTCTGCCCAAGGGTTTTCCTTTAAAGCTTTGATAGAAAGAGAAATTTTACCTTCTTTTACTTCGATAACTTTAGCACGGATTGGTTCACCTAGTTTGAATAGTTGGCGAGGGTCTTCTACAAGTCCCCAGTCAAGTTCAGAAATGTGTACCAAACCTTCTAGGCCTTCTTCGATTTTTAGGAATACTCCGAAATCTACGATACCTGATACTTCACAATCTAGTTCGTCTCCAACATTGTATTTAGACAATGTTTCAGCACGTTCTTCTGGATTGTTTTCTTTTTCAGAGAAGATTAGTTTACCTTCTTTTGGAATAGCAGTTAAGATTGTAACAGCTAATTTCTTGCCGATAAGCTTTTTAAGTTCACCAAGAATTTTGTCTTTGTCAGAATCATTTACACGTGGATAGTTCTCTGCGCGTAGTTGAGATGCTGGAAGAAATCCTTGGATACCTTGCCATTCTAAGATAAGACCACCTTTGTTTGCTTCCTTTACAGGAATTTCAATGATTGTCTTTGCTTTGATTAGACGTTCTGCTTCGCTCCAGATTAGAGCTTGCTTTGCTTCTTTCAAAGAAAGTTCAATATAACCTTCTTCGTTTTTAGCATCTACGATCTTGGCTTTCACCATGTCGCCGATACTTACTTTTTTTATAATATCGCGGGCTGCAATAAATTCGCGGCCGTAGATAATACCAGTACCAAAAGGTGCAAGGTCGATATAGACCGATGACTTTTTGATGCCGATAACAGGTCCTTCAACGAGAGCTTCAAGCGCTGGAACAGCAGCTGATTCTTCGATGATAGACTTTAGTGTTAGTTCATCACCCATAATTTTATCTTTATGTGACTAATTAGTGTTTCTGGTACCGGATATTTAGCATAAATGCTAGCAAGGGATCCAGAAAGGGTAGCTAATTAGTCGTTACTATTAATACGAGACTGGGCATAATTTACCATTAAAATCCCGAAAAAGCAAGGGGGATTGACCGATATGGGCGATTATTGCTTTAATGAAGTAAATAAAAAAGATATGAAAAAAATAATATTTCCGGCACTTACTGGATTAAATGCTTTTATGGGTTTGTTTTGTGGTTTTGCGGCCATAATTATAAATACTAATGTTGATCCTGACATTGTATTTTGGCTATCAATTTTGACCATTTGCTGCTTTTCCATAGTTTTTATCTTTATGGGGATTCAAAAAAAGAGAAATGTAGAATACGCTAAACACAAAGTTGAACTAGAGAAGGAGAGATTTATTGACATGGAAGATGTAGATAAAAAACTACAAGTAATAACAGATGATGGGAGAGACCCCAGCAATAGAATACTTGTTGTACTTTTAGTTGTTTTTGGTTTTATAACCTTCTTTGTTTTTAAAGTGGTTATTGAATATTTAGGTGGTCATTCTAATTTGGTAAAGATTACACTAATATCTTCTGTTGTCCTACTTGGTTCTTTTTTACTAGGCTACATTTTGGCCAGTAAATTTCCTAAATTTATAGATAAACACAATATTTATCTACTAGACTAAAAATACCCCTTTGATTGCTAAAGCATTCAAAGGGGTTTTGCTTTACCTATACCCCGAAATCCGCTATAATTGACCCATATGATTGTTACATACCAAGGAGAGTCCTGTTTAAAGATTCAGTACGGAGATTTTACATTGTCATATAACCCTCCTAAAACCGTCAGTGGCGGCAAGGTGCCTCGTTTTGGGGCTAATGTGGTATTAGTATCTACGCATTTAGACAGTGCTAATGGTCCAGAGAATATGGAATACGGCACAACTGTACCGTTTGTAATAGATGGCCCTGGAAACTACGAAATAACCGGTCTTTCTATCGAAGGCATGGGCGGCGAAGTTAGTCTAGGCGGCGAGAAATACATTAATACTGTATATCGTATGAATCTAGATGGTATGAACCTGGTTTTCCTGGGTCATGCAACCGACGAAATGCTAACTCCTGAATTCCGCGGTAAAATAGGTACATGTGACATTATCTTTGTTCCAATAGACCAAAAAGAATTAACAAACCAAATGGCTTATAAAATGGCTGTTGGGTCCGATGCTTCTATTGTTATACCTCTTGGTAGTGATAGTTCTAAAATAAAAGCATTCTTAAAAGAAGCTGGTCAAGACGGAGTAAAAGGAATAGATAAATTAACCGTTAAGAAAAAAGATCTAGCCGGCAAAGAAGGAGAAGTTGTAATTTTAGAAATGTAATATGTTTGAAGATACTGCAAATCAAGATGCTAAATATAAAAATAAAAAAGCAATTTTTTATGCAGGAATCATTACGTTTGTAATTGCAGCTTTGTATCTTTATTTAATAAGACACAATATATACAGGTTCGGAGGAGTAAAAAAAGATACGGCACCAGCTGCTGAATTCATAAAAGATGTTACTCAGAAAATAAATTCCGACATAAAGAAAGGAAACGAAATAATAGATAATAAGAAATAATTAATAGTTTATGGCAAAAGCACCGAAAGAAATAATCCCAGAAGAAGTTCCTCACCCAGGCAACCGTGTAAACGTAAGACCCCTGGTTACAGAAATGCGCGAATCTTATCTTGACTATGCGATGAGTGTTATTACATCTCGCGCATTGCCTGATATTCGTGACGGTTTAAAACCGGTGCACCGCCGTATTCTATTTGCTATGCATGAGATGGGTCTTACATCTGGTGGCCGTTTCCGTAAATCTGCTGCAGTAGTTGGAGAAGTGCTGGGTAAATACCACCCGCATGGTGACGTGTCAGTATATGACGCTATGGTAAACATGGCGCAAGATTTCTCTTATCGTTATCCGCTTGTTTTTGGACAAGGTAACTTTGGATCAGTGGATGGAGACGGAGCTGCTGCTATGCGTTATACCGAAGCCAAGATGTCTAAGATTTCTAATATCTTTTTGCAAGATTTGGAAAAAGATACAGTTAATTTCCGCCCTAACTACGACCAAACAAGAAAAGAACCATCAGTATTGCCAGCTGTCGTGCCAGGACTACTACTAAATGGAACATTGGGTATTGCTGTTGGTATGGCTACAAACATACCTCCACATAACTTAGGTGAAGTCATTGACGCGTGTATTCATTTTAATGACAACCCAGAAGCAACCACTGAAGATTTGATGGAATTCATTCAGGGTCCTGATTTCCCAACAGGAGCTATTGCTTATAACAAAAAAGATATTTTACATGCGTACCAAACAGGACGCGGAGGTGTTGTCGTACGCGGCGAAGCCGAAGTAGTAGAGCAAAAAGGTGGTCAATTCCAAATACTGGTAACGTCACTACCATACCGCGTTGTTAAATCTAACTTTGTAGAATCTATTGCGGACCTTGTACGTGAAAAGAAAATCGAAGGTATTCGCGGTTTGCGTGATGAATCTACACGCGATATGCGCGTAGTTATTGACCTAAAAGTTGGGGCTCATCCTCAAAAGGTTTTAAATTATCTATTTAAACACACACAACTGGAATCTACTTTCCACTACAACCTGGTAGCATTGGTTGACGGCGTTCCACAAACTTTGTCTTTGAAATCTTTTATTGAAGAATTTATTAAACATCGTCGCGAAGTTATAATTCGTCGTACAAAGTTTGATTTAGCTAAAGCTAAAGACCGTGAACATATTTTGCTTGGTCTTAAAAAGGCTTTGGATTTTATTGATGAAGTTATTTCTATCATCCGCGGGTCTAAAGATGCAGCAGCTGCTAAAGACGCTTTAATAAAACGTTTTAAATTTAGTGACCTCCAGGCTACAGCTATTCTTGAAATGCGTCTCCAGAAATTGGCTGGACTAGAGCGTAAAGCAGTAGAGCTAGAATTGAAAGAAAAACAAGAACTTATTAAAGATCTTGAAAGTATTCTAAGTACACCAAAGCGCGTTACAAAAATAATCAATGACGAGCTAGAAGGCGTAAAGAAAAATTTCTCTGACGACCGTCGTACAAAAATAGTAAAAGGTGGTCTTAAGTCTATGAACGAAGAAGATTTGGTTCCTGAAAAAGAATCAGTTCTTGTTTACACTGCAGGCGGATATGTAAAACGTACTGACCCAACAGAATACCGTAAGCAAAATCGTGGCGGAGTCGGATCTATCGACATGGAAACAAAAGAAGAAGATTTCGTAACAATGCTAGTAGATGCAAATACTCATGCAGATTTACTATTCTTCACAAACCAAGGACGTGCATATCAAATCAGAATGTTCGATATTCCAGAAGGTAAGCGTGCTACAAAAGGTAAGTCTATAAACAATTTCCTTTCTCTTACAGGAGAAGAACGTGTTACATCAATACTACCTATTGGTAAGAACGACAAAGCTAAATACGAATCTTTGATGCTTGTTACTAAAAACGGTACAGCTAAAAAAGTAGCTTACGAATCATTTAAAGATGTACGTCGCAGTGGTCTTATTGCTATTACGCTGGAAAAAGGAGACGAACTTATCTCAGTACTAGCGCTAGAGAAAAATGATGATGTATTGCTTGTAACAAAAGAAGGTCAATCAATTCGATTTAAAGAATCAGATATTCGCCAAATGGGACGTACTGCTGCTGGTGTTATTGGTATGAAGATTGAAAAATCTGACGCTGTTATCGGTGTTAACGTTGTTAAAAATAACGACAAAGATTTAACTATCTTTACTATCAGTGAAAAGGGTCTTGGTAAAAGAACAAAACTAACTGAATATAAAGTTCAAAAACGTGGAGGTTCTGGAATCCTGACTGCAAAAGTAACTGACAAAACAGGCGAGATTATTGCTGCAAGAATTGCAGGAAACGATGGTGAATTAATTGCTATCTCTAAAAAAGGTCAAACAATCCGTACAGATCTTGCATCTGTGCCAGTATTGGGCCGCGGTACACAAGGTGTTACGATAATGAAACTTCGCCCAGGGGATTCATTGGCGTCACTTGCTATACTTGAATAAATTTTATGGTTACAAGCATCTCTCAAATTTTGGATGCTCTGCCACTAAAACAAAATGGAATTGTACTGGATGTTAATTTTGGTAGTAGCCGCTCTGTAAAACAAATTGCAGAGAAAATTCCTGACGGCCAAGTAATTGCTATTGATCTTAGTAGTGCCCGCGAAAAAAAACTACCACCTAACGTAAAATATTTAAATTGTTCTCCTGATAATGGTAAAGATTTACCATTGAGAGATTCTTTTTGTGATGTTGTAATTTTGTCACACACATTAAGATATATTGTGTACCGAGAATCTTTTTTGAAAGAATGTAAACGAGTTTTAAAACCCGGGGGACTTATTCTTGTTGTTGAATCCCAAACAGATTCGTTCGGTGTACCAGTACATCCCGACATGAGAATTATTTTTGATGACATGCTTGAATATTTAGATAGGTCCGGGTTTCTTTTGGGTGAAAATTTTGACACTAGTCATCATGAATATGGTATTATTGGAGTGTGCCCATTACATAGTGATGAATAATAAATAATGAAAAAATTTCAAACGATACTTTTAATAATTTTTGGTGTTGGAGCAATATTTGCTGTGATGGTTTTTGCTGGGTATATTCCTACACCATCTAGTTCTAAGGCTGTAAAAGGTAGCGGAACTGTTATTGTTTGGGGTAGTGAAAATAATCCGCAATTTGTTTCTTATATGTCTGATATGGCGGATAGTATTCAAGATTTTAAAATAAAGTATGTTGTTAAAGATTCTAGTACTTATGAGAGTGAACTAATAGAAGCTTTTGCTGCAGGTCGTGGGCCTGATCTATTTTTTGTGACTAACGAAAACATGACACGTTTTAGTTCTCAAATTCAACCTATTCCATTTACTACTCTTCCACAGAAGACATTTTTAGATACTTATCCTGGAGCATTTAACATCTTCCTGTCTCAGTCAGGGGTTTTAGCTTATCCATTATTAATAGACCCAATGGTTTTGTATTACAACAAAACATTGCTTGCTAATGATGGGATATCTACTCCGCCTAAATATTGGGATGAAATTACAAATTTTGCTGAAAAGTTAACCAAAAGAGATACTACTGGTCAATTCCTGCAAAGTACTATCCCTATGGGACGTTTTGAGAATAATGTTAACGCAAAAGATATTATGATACTTTTGCTTACTCAAGTAGGGAATTCAATCTTTTCTCTAAATAACGAAGGTGCTTATGTTTCAGTATTGGCAGCACATCGTACATCTCTTGGTCTTTCTTTGCCTGCTGTAACTACATATTTTACAGATTTTGCATCTCCTGATACTTTTGTATATTCATGGAACAAAAGCCTGACCGATGCTACAAATTCTTTCTTAATAGAACGTGTAGCGTTTTATCCTGGTTTTGCTAGCGAACTATTTAAATTACAGCAAAAAAATCCTAATTTAGCTTTAGCTGTTACTGATATACCTCAACCTCGTGGTTTCACTAATAAGAAAACTTATGCGCATGTTACTGGTATTGCGCTATCTCGCTACAGTGCTAACAAGCCGACAGCTATTTTAACAATGCAAACTATCGGTAGTCCTTTGCATGGATTTAATTTATCCAAGACTTTATCCTTGCCGTCTCCATTTGCTGCTGACTTAAAACAAAGTCCTGATCCAGCACTGGCGTACCAGGGCGTAATGCAGTCTGCAGCACTGCGTGCAGTTTCTTTCAAGGATCCTAGCAAGGTAGAGACATATAATATTTTTAAAGAATTGTCTCAAAGTATTTTAGCCGGAGGTGCTGATGCTGACGGTGCTTATGATAGAGCTGACGCTAATCTTAGTTTTATTTTAAATAAATTAAACACCCCAGCTCCTACAACAAATGCGGATAGCTTGGCTGTACCAACAGGAAATTAAAATGAAATATAAAAAAATTTTAATTACATTATTTTTTATTCTAACACTGCAGGTAATGCCAATTACTGTGACTGGTTCTATTGGTATACCTTGCGCAACTAGTACCACAAACCAAGAACAAAGAGTTGCTGAATATAAAAAGACTCATCCTACTGCTACTGATGACGAAGCAAAGAAAAGTTCTGAGATGTGTAATTTTAATGACATCTTTGTTCTTATTAATAATGGAATTAAATTTTTCTTAGGCACTATTCTTTTGCCATTAATGGTAATCCTGATTAGTTATTCAGGGTGGCTATTTATGACTAGTGGCGCAAATGCTGAAAAAAGAGAAACAGCAAAAAAGATATTTAAAAATATGGCTATAGGTCTAGCTATGATTTTGTTTGCTTGGACTATTGTGTATTTAATTTTTACGGCATTTGGGGTTGATACCAAAAATGGCCGAGCTGGTCTATCAGACAAGACTTTGGATTGGAATACAAATACAGCTAATGCTGTTTCAGCGACAACTGCAGGATCTAATTCTACAAATGCTACACCAGCGGTCAAATCTAAATACACTGCTAATATTGTGGTTAATTCTACAAAGCCAGAAGCATCAAGAGCAACCATAACTATTTCACCTAAAGCTGAATACAAAATGGCTATAAGAATGCAGTGTAAGACACTGGATGGAGATGTCATTGTAAATGGTGATACCGATGAAAAGACTGCAATTGCAAAAGGTAGCTCTGTTACCACAATAGTATTAGCTCTTGCTGAAGATACTGAATACGAATGTAGTCTAGAAAATATCGATGGTGAGATAGTCTTAACTGATCCTACTGATGCCCAAGTTAAAACAGCTCCTGGGCTTAGTGGTAGTTCTAAAAATTTTAAAATAACTGGTTCAAAATTTAGTAATGATTCTATCATTATAAATTATAAGAATGGTTCAAATTTAGGGTCAGATATTGCTAGTATGGAATGTCTAGATAAAAATACTAGAAATGATTTGTTTGGACAAATTAGTATGATCGTAGACCGGTCTATTAGTAATGACGCAAGATCAGTGCAGTATTTATTGCCTTATGGTTTTATTGATTCTTTAGATAAAAATATAAATGCGGAATGTAATTTAACTTTTTATGAAAAAGATAGTGTTGTAAAAAATAAGTTAAATATCATAAATCCAAAAATTAACGGTACTTTTACAGCTCTTAAAAATAATCCCAAATACATAGCGACTGTATTCAAAGTTTCTTCTGCTGTTTTTAAGAATACAGATACTGCTACCGCAATAAGTAATTCTGCTAGTGTTTCTATTGTTTTGGATGGTTCTATAAATATAGATCCTAGTATGAATATGTCTTGTTCTTCTTTTGGGGCAAATCATTCTTTCCGAGCTAGGGTTGCATTTGATGCTACAGCAAGAAAAAACAGCTCTGGAACTATTAGTTCTCCTATTGTTTTACCTGTTGCGTGGGAAGGTTATGGTTTTCGCCCTAATTCTTTTTATAACTGTGAAATAATTGGAAAGACCGTAGATAATGTTTCCGGTTATCCTACTCAAACAATAAAAACAGTTAGAACAGCTTTTGGTATTCGTACCGGGAATATTCCTTTGATTAAAAAACCAGAATCTAAGCTAATGTATTATGTTTCTATAAAGCAGCCAAGAATAGTATATGCAAATTATCCACTACTGAAAGCTGTAGACCCGGTAAGTAGTAGCCCTTATATATCTCCATCATCTTTTAAACAAGCTGTTCCTGATTCTATTTTTATGCCCGTTGTAAACGGAGAAGTTGTAGACAATGGACGAATGAATTTATCTTGTAGTAACGTAATGGGTCCAGCTGCGGGCGCTGTTTGGACTAAAACAGTAGCTATTGGAGAATTACCTGTAGCCACTAATGGTATGACTCAGGTATACCGAGACAATACATCGGGGTCAGGTAATGGTGTTGGGTTTTCTATACCTATTACTAAGAACCCTCAGTTTGGTTTTATGCATTCATCTGGATACGCTTGTCTTGCTGGGTTTACTGTTAGTGGTGTGCCGCAAGTTAGATCTTTCTTTGTGACAGTACCTTTAAACGTAGATCCTAAAGAAATAGGTCAAATAGTTTTAGTCGCAGAAAATATTGGGGCTACAGCAAGCTATGCTAATTTTACTATTGTGGCTTCACCAAGAGTAGAGAATAATGTTAGTTATACTTGTAATAGTAGTGCTGGTAGTTACTATAACGAAGCATATTGGCCGCCGCAGGCATTGGGTACACGCATGCCAGTTGTAATCCCTGTATCAAATAGTGTGCCAGGTTTAAAACCTGCGCAAACATATAGTTGTAAATTAAATGGTGTAACTTTTCAAAAACAAAAGCTAGAATATCAGTTTAATATTAAAACTCCTTAATATGAAAAAAAATATAAAATTATTTATCTTTAGTTTAGTTTTTGTACCCTTTATTGCATCAGCGCAGTTTACTGGGTTTCAAGATAATACAATCACTGATACTGTCTGGTCTGGAGATTCCAGTGCGCAGGGTAGCCCTAACGGTTTTACCGGAGATAAGACTGGTTACCAGGCAGGGGAAGCATACCGCAGTAATGGCAACGTAGACACAAATACTACTGGTGTTAATGATAGATGTTCTCTAGCAAGTAAGACACTAAAAGGTTACGTAGATTATTTAGGTTGTGCTGTTCGTATTGCAGTTTTGCCTTTTATTTTTACGATGGCTTTGGTTGCGTTTGTTTGGGGAGTTACAGTAATGATGCGTAGTCCTGGAAATGAAGAAGCTCAAAAGAATGGCAGAACATTTATTCTTTGGGGTATTATAGGTTTTTTTGTAATTACTTCTATGTACGCATTAATTGGGATTATTAGACGTACTTTGGGTTTTGGTAATACTTTAAATAAAGATTCTACCCCCTATGTACAATTAAAAGAAAAAGTGCAAAACTTAAAGTAGTATGAAAAAACTTATTTTTAGCTTGGTGTTCTTGGGTTCGTTTTTGGGATTTTTTTCTAGTGCGCAGCTTTCATTTGCAGCCCCAGATGATCAGTTCCAGCTAACTGTTGCGGTAGAAAATCCTTTGGGTAATGACAAAAAGGAAATCAAAGACATTGTGGCTTCTATTCTTAATGTGATTATGGACATAGTTTTGCCTATTGTAATTGTAATGGTTATATATTCTGGGTTCTTGTATGTAATGGCGCGTGGTAAGCCAGAAGCCATTGAGACAGCTCATAAGACGCTAACTTGGACTTTGATAGGGGCTGCAATACTACTAGGAGCTCAGCTTATATCTACGGTTCTTATAGACACAGTCTCAAATATTTCTAAAGACGCTGGGGTTACCAAAGTAAAATAGAATTTATAAGGTCTTTACAAAACAGCAGTTATCAACATAACTGCTGTTTTCTTTACATAGAAGCCCTAGATTGTGGTATAATTTAAACATATTAGTAGAAAAATATTTATTGTTAATTATGCGTAAATTTATTGCTCTTATTGCTAGTTTCTTGCTTCCAATCGCTACATTCGCGCAAGTGAATCAAAGTGCTGGTCCAGCATACCAAGGTAACCAAAACATTTTTACTTTGCTTTTCACAGGTCAAAGTCTAATGAACTTGCTTATCCGTGTCCTTGTTGGTCTTGCTATTTTAATAATCATCTGGGGTGTTATCCAATTCATCATGGCTGGTACATCTGGTGGTGAAGAAGCTCAAGCAAAAGCAAAGGGTACAATTTTGTACGGTATTCTTGGTTTGTTTGTTATCACAACAATTTGGGGTCTTGTAGGAATCGTACGTCGTACACTTGGTACTGGTACAGGAGATACAGTCTCTATTCCTTGTGTTCCTGGAATGGATCAAAACTGTTAATCTAAAATAGTTTATGACGTCCGGTAAAATTACGGGAGCTCTGATCTCTAACATTGTTCAACCACTGATCACACTAATGTTCATTGTTGCTGTGCTTGTCTTTGTTTGGGGTGTGGTAGAAATGATTATGAATGCTTCTAATGAAGAAGCACGTCAAACCGGAACTCGTCATATGATGTGGGGACTAATAGGACTATTTATCATGTTTGCGGTGTACGGGATATTAAATTTTTTAATCTCTACACTGAAAACTGGCTTCTAGTCAAAATATAAAAACCGCCTTAGGGCGGTTTTTATATTGCACTTTGCGGGGATATGTTGTATGGTATGTATCAAATCAATTTAAAATATGACACAATCAAAAAACAAAACATTAACCAGCAATTCACCTGAATTCTGGAACGATCGCTACAAAAAAGAAGGATCTATCTGGGGAGAAGAACCAAGTCTTACAGCATTAAAAGCCCAAAGCTTGCTACCTCACGGAAGCAAAATCCTAGTAGTGGGTTTCGGTTATGGTAGAGAATTAGTTTACCTAAGCAAAATGGGGTACGCTGTTGGCGGAGTAGAATCCTCAGGAGAAGCTTGCCGTATTGCTACTGAAAAAATGACGGCACAGCGTATACCTTGCCATAAGTTAGTTCATTCAAGTTTTGAAAGCCAGACAGATTACACTGTTGCTAATTTTGATGCAATTGTTTCTCATCGAGTGCTACATCTTATCACTAATGAAGAGCTCATAAAAAGATGGGTAGAGATGTCTGGCAAGTTGCTTAAAGAAGGCGGAAAGATTTTTATTGGCAACAGGAGCGTTCTTAATGAAAAAAACGGATCAGTTAATAAGATTGAAGGTAAAATTTTTCAAGACAGTGGTAGGCCTGGACATCTTATAAATCTTTGGAAAAAAGAAGATTATATAAAATATTTCGGCGAGAATTTTGAAAACTTTATTTTTGAAGAATCCAGTGAGCCTGAAACTTTGGGCTCAGAGACTGAATGCAATATTCTATTGATATCTGCAACAAAAAAATATAAAGAAAAACCAAAAGAAAAGTAAAATAATTTTTACTAAAAACAAAAAGCAGTTACAAATGTAACTGCTTTTTATTATGTGCCCCGTGAGGGGATCGAACCCCCGACCATCTCCTTAAGAGGGAGCTGCTCTACCAGCTGAGCTAACA
>CAZWBZ010000005.1:49732-57562 GCA_964632605.1 uncultured Candidatus Saccharibacteria bacterium | reverse complement strand
AACTCTTTATTTTTTAAATAAAAAGACAGTGGTGCCTAATGATATCCCAAGTATCGAAGACAAGCTAAATAATATTCAGGAAACAGTAAACCAAACAAATGAATTAGGTTTACCTTCTGATGAAAAACAATTAGATCTTATGAAGCTTAATGCCGCAAATTAATATGAAAAAAATACTATCTATCATTGCTATTGTTGCTGTAACTACTGCTTTTAGTGGGCTACTATCTTTTGTAAAAGCTGCTTATATAGAACCAGCAGGTAGCGCACCAGCTAACAATACCCCTGCCCCAATTAATGTTGATAATACTGGTTATTTTTTGAAAAAGGGTAAGCTTGGTGTCAGCGATGACCGTAATACTAATAATAAGATAAGAGAAATCGACGCCAATGCTTTTACTGAAAATGTTTTGGTTGTTATGGGTCAACTAACAGCGCTGTCTCTGTCTTCTAATGGAGAAATGAGATTTCGTGGAGAATTAAATACAAGTTCTACAAAACCAGCCTTGATGGTTAGCCCAAATGGTACAACTAGTCCTTTGATGCAGTCAAACCCAAACAATACTCCTTTGACTTTTTATACAGCAAACCGTACTCGCGCTGCTAGAGTTGTTGTTGGTTCTGCTACTGCGGATTCATTGTCTCCTACTCCTTATAACTTGTATGTAGAGCCTGGTAGTAAAGCTACAAATTTTGGAACAAATAATTCTTACTGTACTTTAACGAAAGCAGCTTTAGCTACAACAGGATGCCCTGCTTCTCGTAGTTATGCTGGTACAAATGTTGGTACTTACTTGGGTCAAGTATTTCTTACACCAAGTAGTGCTAGTACTGATATCGTTGCTGCTTGTTATTTTGTAACACCAAACTCTTCCCCTGGTAGCGTTGGACCTTGTTAAGATAAATTTAAAACCCCAGCTATTACGCTGGGGTTTTATTTTTATTTAACTAAATTCTGAAACAAAAAACACCTCGACGAATCGAGGTGTGATATATAAGATTTAGAATAGTAAACTATTCTTTAATGAATTTGGCACTACTAGTAATGCCATCATTCATTGTGTAAAGAACGTACATACCTGGAACTAAAGATGAAATATCTATTGATTCCGTTGTGTTCCCTGTTAGGATTATTTTTCCAGTTAAATCAATAACTGTATAAGCAGATTCTTTTTTAAGATTGCTAATGTGAATAATATCTTTTGCAGGATTTGGGTATGTTTTTAAGCTGGTCAAACTGACTTTAAAAATAGAAGATTTTTTATCTACAAGTTCGGCTACAACGTGTCTTGCAATACCGTAAACCTTACCGTTTATTTCAAAAATGAAATCAACTACTGGCATGTCTCCATGTCTTTGGTAGTAAGCGGTTTTGTATTCTTCATCGAATTGGATTAATAGCCTTTTATCAGGGTCTAATCTTTTTACTGCAATATTGTCTTCCAGTAAATAATTACAACCACCTTGGCCTCTTTTGTTAATGGTATCACCATTTATGTAGTATCCTCCTGGCATGACCGGCAGTATTATTTGACCGTTTACAATTTCTGGTGGTTGGCAGCCATCTATTATTGCTGTCCAAGTACCATTTTTGTATTCAAATAAGCTAGGTTTTAAAATAAAACCACCACCATCGCAGTTCATATAGAAATGACCGTTTAGTAGTCTTAGTACTGGTTCATATTGGAATACTCCACCCCAAACAGAAGAATACTGTTTAGTTACTTTACCTGTAGACAGGTCAAGTGTTGCCATACCAGAACCGTCAGGTAGTCCACCAATAAAAGTGTAACCAAAATAAACAGTGTCATTATATTCAACTACAGATGTTGTAGATGAAATAGCAGTTTCCCCATCTTCATAATTTCTGTAAGATTTTATGAAGCTTCCATTAAGTTGAAATAAGTGGATAAAATGGTGTCCATAAAAATATAAATAATTATTACCTTTTTGGAATCCTGTAATTATCTTACTTAGAGAGCTTGTGTTCTCAAAGCCTTGAAATACTTTTGTGTAAGTCATATGCTTTGAGTCAAAATCAATTTCAACCTTATACATTTTAATACGGTCAGTTACATAATATGTAGCACTGTCGCATTTAAAGGTCTGTACTGGATTCATTGGGTCTTCTACCCAATTATCTGTCATCGCTAAGAAAGAATCTTTCTTAGTATCCCAGATTAATAATGGGCTGTATTTAGAAACGCCATCTATTTTGGTTGGTGTTTTACCGTCATTCATAGTAGCTGAAATCATTATGTATTGGCCGTTTTGGTCAATGTTTTTGAATTCCCAGGTACCTTCATTGATGGTTTTCCATTCTTTTCTCGAATAGTCAGTTTGACTTTTCAATGTGCTTGTCGTGTTAAAGGCTAATACTAACAGTATTAGTACCCTTATTAGTATATTTTTCATTATCAGATTTTTATTTTTTATTAAACACATTATACCACTTGGCAAGTGTAGAAACCAGCACTATGCACAGTATGTGGATATCTTTAAATATGGTAAAATTATGGTATGAAACATAAAGCATTTCTCGTTTTAATTGTACTTGGTTTTACTTTTGGCTCTATGGCATTGGCTAATTATGTCGAGCCTACTGCTACTGCTCCAGGGTCTAATACTCCTGATGTGGTAAAGACTGGTCCTGGGGCAAATGTCTCTGGAACTCGCGCTGTTACGGTCATTAAATCCAAACTTGGTATTGGTGATGGTATTAACCTGCCAAACTCTTCTCTTTTGACTGCTGGATCTTATATTGGTACAGGGTGTTCTGGTATTAGTTGTCTTGTTCAAACTGGTTCTACTGGAGACAAGGGTGGCTTTATGGAAAAGCTTGTAGTCTTAGGTGCTACTGGTGTTGTTGGAGGCTCTGCTCCTAAAAATGTTTTGGTTAAAATTAATGATGTTGGTTCAAATAGCTCAAAATTTGATCAATACGTTTATGGTGCCCAGTATGAATATCCTTTAGGGGCTTCAAAAAAAATGGCTAAAGCTTTAGAAGCTATTGTTGCTGGTAGGTACATTTCTAAAATGATGGTTACTGATACTCCTGATACTGGAAATACTGATACAAGCGATTTATCTTTAAATCTTCAGGCGACGTCTACTTTTAAGCCTACTACAAACATTGGCTTAGGTGATACTTGTGACTTGTATGCTTATGATCTAGGGAGTGCTGTTGGTGATGGTGGAGGATGCCCCAAAGGTAGTTATATGGTATGGTACAAACAACCTTCTTTTTCTGGTACTCTTAGTGCTACAAATAATAATAATGGTGTAGTCTTTGCGAAATGTAGACAATTCAATCCTTCCGCTAGTCCTACGAATACTGGACATTGCGCAACCGGTCGTCCTGCGTTTACACACCTTTCTCAATTAGCAAAAGATACCAGCGTTAATCCATGTAAATTTATGGCAGCAAGACAAGGTGCAACGTGGCCAAGTGGTACACCAGTTGGTGCTACATTTAATGGTGTGAATGTAAAATTGAAATGGTATGACGGTAATACTTATAATTCATCTTTAGATAATAAAACAACATTTACTTATGGTTGTGGTTCTGGTCCATGGAGAATTGTAGCCACAGACGATTATGGTCAGTACGCAGAAGAAACTAAATAAAATAATAAAAACCCTTACATCGTAAGGGTTTTTATTATTTACATGCTTTCTACTGTTTCAATGTGTAGTATTTTAAATCCGTGTTGTATAGTTTTTGCTACGGCTTCTAGTACTGCTAGCTTCTCTCCCATTGTTTCCCCGTCATCTAATATCTTTTCTTCTCCGTAAAATTTATTAAACGTAGATGACAGTGCTAATAGATAGTGCGCAATTGGGTGTACAGATAGATGGATTCGGGCTGAGCGTAGTGTTAATGGGTATGCATTTATACTGCGTACTACATCATTTGCAACGTTGCCTGTTTTTGTCTCTATCTCTATGCCGCGGTTTTTTGCTTCTCTAAGAATAGACTGTATACGTGCATATGTGTACATTACGTATACGCCGCTGTCCCCTGTCAGGTTTACAGATTCGTTTACATCAAACGCCATGTTCATATTCTTTTCACATTTTAAGATACTGAATTTAGTTGCAGCTAATGCTAATTTCTCAGCTAGCTCATCTTCAATTTCTTTTTCACCTCGGGCTGCGATTATTTTTTCTTTTACAAGATCCAGTAGGTCGTCTATTAGCAGTACTGTTCCCGCGCGAGATGACATCTTTTTGAAATTACCATCAGTATCTTTTAGTCCCATGTACCCATAAGGTATATGTATAAAATCACTTCTCTTCCCAATACCTAGTTGCTCACACACTGCAAACAATTGCTGCATTGCTAGACTTTGTTCTGGGCCTATTACCCAAATTAGTTTGTCTGCGTTGTATGTTTTTTTCTTAAGATCTGTCAGCGCAATGTCTTGAGTTATATATAACGCTGTTCCATCATTTTTTAATAAAATAGTTTCTGGGATGTTATAGGGCTCTTCTATTTGGGTTAGAATTGCGCCGTCGTCTAGCTTTTTAAAGATACCTTTATCAAGGCCTGCTTCCACATAATCTTTACCTTTTTGGTAATGTTCGTGTTCGTGCCAAACTTTGTCCCATTTATTATTTAGTCTCTTTAGCGTTAAATCCATTCCTGCATAGGAATAATTTAGTATATGCTGCCATAGTTTCCAAGTATTTTCGTCTTTATTTTCCCAGTCTAGTACCATTTGGCGAATTAGTGTATCTATAGTGCCGGATTCATCATTCTTTCTTAGTTCTTCTCCTCCGGTATAACAGTTAGTTATAAATACATCAGGGCGCATGTCTTTGTCTTCCGGGGTATTCCATAGCTTCGGAGATTTTACCCAAAGATTTATATCTATATCTACTTCGTCATTTTTTCGCTCTAGTGCAAGAAAACCGTACATTGCTTTAGCTATAGCAATACCGCGGTTATTGTCTACTGCGTCTCTTGTTACCTTTGCGCCGCAGTTCTCTATTAGATTAGACAAGCTCATCCCTACCAGGTTGTTACGCAGGTGTCCCAAATGCATTGCTTTGTTTGGGTTAGGGCTAGTGTGCTCTATTACCCAGTGTGTACCTGTATCGCTACTGTTTATAAAGATATCTTCATCTTTTATTATTGCGTCTATAGTATCTTTGCGAGCAGAGTTAGACAGGAATATATTTATTAGTCCTGGGCCAGCTATTTCTATTTTTTCTATATAGTCTCCTGCTTTGTCTTTTAGAAAGCTTACTATTCCCTCCGCTATTTCTCTTGGGCTACCTCCAGTAGTCTTTGCTATGCGCAAAGCTATATTAGTAGTAACGTCTCCATGCTGTGTGTATGCCGGCATAGAAAAATCCGCAGCAGTATCAAAACTGTTTTCTTTTAGGTAGCTAGATAATAGCTCTTCTATTTTAAAAAGAGGAAAGGTATTTTTAGACATTTGTTTTTGTATTAGAACTCTTTAAATATTGGGCCGCTTCCTGATGAGCCACCTTTTGGACATCTATTACTAGATGAGTTAGCACATCCGCAACGTCCGCCAGCATCAACACCAGTTTCGTCACCGTTTTGAATACCGTCAGTACATGTACCAGTAGAGTTACATGTAGTTGAGATATCTACATTAACACTTTTACTTAGTGTTGCGCCACTTGGGTTAGATGCATCCTGACATTGGTCTATTGTATATGTATATGTACCAGGTGTCATACCATTTGTAACACCACCTGAAATTGTTCTACTGTCAGTGATTGTGCCTTGGCTAATTGTACCGGTAAACCCTGTACCACTTTTAACACAACTGCCACCTATTAGTCCAGAAAGATTATATGAAACAATAAATGGATCCCCCGGTGCTACGCAGGCCTTGCTAGAACTAATTGCTAAGCTTCCTGGTGTACAACTGCGAGACATTTTAATAGCTTTTGTGACCAAAGATCCAGTAAGTGAGCGACATTGTACTTGGTACAGTATCGGGTTACCTGTTTGAGTAACGTTTCCTGTAGTTTTTGTTGTTACTGTTGGGTGATTTGTTTCTTCTGTTTGTGTCCAGCTAACACTACTGCCCCATACTGAGTTAGACCCAGACCCATCAGTCATTGCTTTACAAGAACCAACAACCACACCTTTGATACTAGTCTTCATATCAAGACCAGTGTTGGTACAAGGGATTGTTCCAACTGCAGTCGCAGAGCTATTTGTTGCGTTTGTTGTTTTGTCAGTAACACTAAAATCTATAACAGTAGCTTCGTCTGGAGTTAGGCTAACTGTAGCTGTGCCACTACGGCTTGGGCTTGGCGGCGCTGTGTCCACACAAGTTAATTCAAAGACTACAGGGTTACCTAATAGTCCTGTTACCGGTTCTGTTCCTGATATTACAGTTGCAGGGTCTCCTCCACTATTAACAATAGACTTGTTTGTAAATACTGCAGTATTTGTATTTTTGTTTGTTAGAGTAGCGCTACATCCGTTTGGAATATTTGAAATACTGTATTTAATGTCGGCTTTTTGGTCGGCGCCAAATGTAGATTGTGTCGCAGTCATATCTATAGAAGGTGTTCGTGCGTCTACTTCTACGATTTGGTCATCACTACCCTTCTTACCACTGTAAGTACAAGACAATGTAAATGTAGTTGTTTCTGTTATCTTTCCTACGTTTTTTGTGCCAGATGCAATGTCTGCGCCGGTTGGAGTGTAGTTGTTCCAAGTACTGTTTGTTGGACTAGATGATGTAACCGGTGTACATCCAGATGGAATATTTGTAACAGTCCAAGTCAAAACTACGTCGGTATTTAAATTAACCTTTGGTGCGCTTGTTGTTATGTCTACGATTGGTCCGTTAGAATTCAAACAGTCTAGTGCATTCTTAGAAGTATCAATACATTTCATACTGACGCCGTTTGGGTCCATCTTTATCCAACCAGAACCTTCGCCGTAGTCAGCGCTTGATGAGCTTGCTGATCCACCACCCCAAGCGTATCCGCTAAAAGATTTAGTACTATTAGAATAAGCCACAGTACCACTACTGGTTTTAAAGCCTATCCAGCCGTCATATCCTGCTAATTCTGAATTTGGCTTTAGAGTACCAGAACATCCTGATGCGTAAACAAAACAAAAACGTGCATAGCCAACCAGCTGGTATCCACCACTGTTGTTGTCTATTATATGCACGTTACATGGTCCATAAGAACTAGTGTTTTTAGGGTTTGTAGCGCAAGCTGTCTTTGCTGATGGAAAATCAGCATCATCAAATCCCCCAAATTTAATATATCCATATCTTTCGCTCCAAGCGTAACCAACCATCTCCCAAGTAGTTTGGTTGAATTCAACTTTGTATTCTGTGTTGCTAACAGCAGTGTTTGACCCAGTAGAAGTATTGTTAAAGTTAATCCAACCTACTCCCCCGAAAGGACTATTGTCTGCGCCCCAGGCATAACCAGACATGTCTACGTTTGCGGCACTAACTTTTGTAGTCAAAGCTGCAAGCATAAATAAAGCAATAGCAAAGATCTTTAAAAGACTTTTCATATGTATATAGTATACCAATTACCTGAATCATTTTGCAATAAATTAAGACCTGTGGTAAAGTCAAAATACCATTAAAAGGTAATAATTGAAGTACAAATTAATATGTTGGATCTCAAAACCATGAAAACAGCGCTGGAAGCCCTGGGGGAAGAGCGCAAAATTCCAAGAGATAAGATAATCGATGCCATTGAGCAGGCTTTTGCTGCGGCATATAAGAAAGATTACGGTAAAAAAGGCCAAATTGTGCGTGCACAAATGGACGTAGAAACAGGAAAGCTTGATTTTTATCAAGTTAAAAT
>CAZWBZ010000005.1:39371-49632 GCA_964632605.1 uncultured Candidatus Saccharibacteria bacterium | reverse complement strand
CGTGAAGCTGAACAATCTGTTATTTTAGAAGAATTTGGAGCAAAAGAGGGTGATATTATCACAGGAGTAGTAGACAAAATAGAACGCGGTATGGTTTCTATTGCTATTGGACGTGCTTTTGCGGTTATGACACCAGAAGAGCAAATTCCAGGCGAATTTTACCGTCGTGGAGAGCGTATCCGCGGATATCTATATAAAGTAGAGCAAGGCCCACGTGGTATCTCTATTCGCCTATCTCGTACTCATCCTAAATTTATCGAAGCTTTGTTTGTAATGGAGTCCCCAGAAGTTGCTAACGGTACTGTGGAAATCCGCGCTATCGCTCGCGAAGCCGGAGCTCGTACAAAAATTGCAGTAGTATCTCATGACCCAAGTATCGACCCAGTTGGTTCTTGTGTTGGACAAAAAGGAGTACGTGTTAGTGCTGTAATGAGCGAACTACACGGAGAAAAAATAGACATCATTCCTTTTGACGAAGACCCAGCAATATTCGTAGCAAACTCATTAGCGCCAGCTCGAGTATTTGATATCTTGATAGACGAAAACGAACACACTGCCGAAGTAGATGTACCAGAAGATCAATTGTCATTAGCTATTGGTCGCGGCGGACAAAACGTACGTCTTGCAGCAAAGCTAACTGGCTGGAGAATTGACATCAAAGGTAGTGAAGCCGAATACACAAGCAGTGAAGAAATTTTGGAAGATACATTTGAAGAAATTTCTGAATCAGCTCAAGGCATAGAAAATTTCTCTACTGAAGAACTAAACGCACTGGAAGAAGTAGAAAAAGCTGTAGATGAATTTGAAGCGCAAGAAGAAGTTGTTCCTGCAGCAGAATCATTAGAAGAAAACGAAGAAGTAAAATAATATGGCAAACATAAACCAAAAGCCAAGTAAGTTCATGTACAATTTGATTCATGTATTACCATCTTTTGCGAATGAATCAGAAGGCGTAATCAATGGAATTATTGAAGTCTCTGCTGGCAGTATTAACAAATACGAAATCATTACAGAATCAGGACAACTAAAATTAGATCGCGTTGGATATTCTACATTGTCTTATCCATTTACATACGGAGCAATTCCGCAAACATGGGATTTGGATGGAGACCCATTAGATGTAGAAATAGTTGGCGTTACAGAACCATTAGTCGCAGGATCTCTTTGTGAATTAAGGGTTATTGGGGTAATGAAGTTTGAAGATGGCGGAGAAATAGATGACAAAATTATTGCAGTGTTAGCTGACGATAAAAGAATGGATCATATCACCGACTATTCTCAGCTTGGTCCCCATTTTGAAAAAGAAACTACTCATTACTGGGAATACTACAAACATCTTAAGAAGCCCGGTACATGTAAAGTTTTAGGATTCTTTCCTAAAGATGAAGCAATGAAAGTAATCAAAGAATGTATCGAAAGATATAACACAGATTACGCACCAAAATTAGAAGCATAGAAAATATTTAGATATTATGATGAACGTAACTAAAAAAGATTTAGGTAATTCACAATTAGAATTTACTGGAACAATCCCTTACGAAGAATTTGTAGTGCACGAACAAGCAGCGCTAGAAAGAATTTCAAAAACATTAGACATTGATGGTTTCCGCAAAGGCTCTGTTCCCCCATCTATTGCAAAGCAGCACATCCAAGATATGGCACTACTAGAAGCAATGGCTGAAGAAGCATTAATGAAAGCATACGGAGATATTCTTGTAGCTCATGCGCCAGATGCAATTGGACGACCTGATATTCATATCACAAAAATTGCTCGTGATAACCCTCTGGAATTTACAGTAAAGGTAACAGTAATGCCAGAAGTAAAACTGCCAGACTATAAAAAAATTGCAAAAACTGAAAACAAAGAAAAGAAAGAAGTAGAAATAACTGACGAAGATGTAGAAAAATCAGTAGAAGAATTAAGAAAGCTTCGTGCTGGTGGAAAAAATTTACATACTCACAATGATGGCACAGTTCATGATGAAGATCATAACCAAGTGACTCCTGACGTAGAAGCCGAAATTGCTAAAATGCCACTGCCAGAACTAAACGATGAGTTTGCTCAAAGTTTTGGAGAGCAATTTAAAACAATGGAAGATTTACGAGGCAAGGTTCGCGAGAACATGCTAATGGAAAAAAGAATCATTGAAGGAGACAAAATCCGTGCAAAAATAGCTGAAAAGTTGGTAGAAGAAGTAAAAATCGAATTGCCACCAATGCTAATAGACGGAGAAGTTGAAAGAATGGCATACCAAATGGAGTCAGACTTGGCTAATAGCGGCCTAAATCTAGAAGATTATGCTAAAAATATTGGTAAATCTCTAGAAGAAATAAAGACAGAATGGCGCCCAAGTGCAGAAAAGCGTGTAAAACTACAGCTTTCTCTAGACGAAATTGCTAAAAAGGAAGATCTTAAACCAGACCCAGCCAAAGTAGAGCTAGAAGTTGCTCAACTAAAGGCCTATTACAAAGATATAGACGACATGCGCGCTAAAATATATGTAGAATCTCAACTAAAAAACGAAGCAGTATTTGCTTTTCTTGGAGATCAATAAAATATCCTTATAAACAAAGCCCCAATTAGTTGGGGCTTTGTTTTTTTATATTCTTACCCTATACTAGATATATGAGTTATTTAATTCCAACAGTTATCGAAAAATCCCCTCAGGGAGAGCGTGCTTATGACATATATTCACGTCTTTTGAACGATAGAATAGTCTTTCTTAGTGGCGCTATTAATGATGATGTAGCTAATGTGGTTATTGCCCAGCTATTACATCTAGCACACCAAGACCCTAAAAAGGACATTTCTCTATATATCAATTCCCCTGGTGGACATGTTCATGCTGGAATGGCGATACTAGACACTATGAACTTTATAAAACCAGACGTTTCTACTATTTGTGTAGGTATGGCTGCATCTATGGGGTCTGTTATTTTATCAGCTGGCGCAAAAGGTAAAAGATTTGCCCTGCCCAACAGTGAAGTCATGATACACCAAGTATTAGGCGGCGCCGAAGGTCAAGCTAGTGATATTGAGATAGCTGCAAAGCATATTCTAAAGACAAAAGAGAGTTTGATAAAGATTTTGTCTAAAAATAGCGGAAAATCAGCTGCTCAGGTAGAAAAAGACATGGACAGAGACAACTGGATGTCATCTACCGAAGCCAAAGCTTACGGTATTATCGACGAAGTTTTAACTAAAAATAAATAAAATCCCCTCTTTGACAAAAAGCTCGCCAAATGGCGGGCTTTTTGCTACTATGCGTGTATACAGTCACGATCGATTATTATTATGTTTAATTAAAAGTACAGTATGGGAATACTAGGAATAGTCATACTTGTGCTTCTTGGAATAGGTGCCGGATTCGGTTTGGGGTATTTTATACGCCGAGCAGTATCTCTAGGTAAAAAAGGATCCATCGAGCTTGAAATCAAGCAACTGATGATCTCTGCAAAAGAAGAAGCGCAAAAGCTCATTGATGCTGGCAAGCGCGACGCTGATAAGATTCGCGATGAAATCAAAGGTGAGGATCGCTTAATGCGAGAAGGCATAAAGAAAGAAGAAGAACGCCTTCACAAAAAAGAATCTCTTCTAGACGAGCGTGCTCGTGAGCAAGACAAGCAAGTTGAAATCTTAAAAAACAAAACAGAAGAAGCTCAAAAGATAAAAATTTCTCTAGAAGAAACAAAATTAGAGCAAGACAAAAAATTAGAGAGCATTGCTAAATTAACATTGGATGAAGCTCGCGAAGAAATCATAAAGCGTGCCGAAGTCCAAAGTGAAGAAGATTTAATGTCTCGCATGCAAAAGATGGATCGCGAAGGCCAAGAAAAATTGGCATTGCGCGCTAAAGAAATCTTAGCAACATCTATCCAACGTCTTGCATCTAGTACTGCATCAGAAATGATGACAACAAATGTAAACATTCCAAACGATGACATCAAAGGAAAAATTATTGGTAAAGAAGGTCGCAACATTCGTGCATTCGAACAAGCAGCCGGAGTAGAACTAATAGTAGATGACGCGCCAGGAGTAATTGTTGTTTCATCTTTTGATCCAGTTCGTAGACAAATTGCTCGTATCGCTCTTGAGAATTTAATTCTTGATGGACGTATTCAACCAGCAAAGATCGAAGAAGAAATTGAAAAAGCTAAAAAAGATATAAACAACATAATCAAACAAAAAGGAGAACAAGCTGTAATGGAACTGGGAATTCATAATCTTGATCCCCGTATCATTGCAATAGTAGGAAGACTTTATTTCCGAACTAGTTATGGTCAAAACGTATTGCAACACAGTATCGAAATGGGACATGTTGCAGGTATGATCGCTAGTGAAATCGGAGCTGATATTCAAATCGCAAAAGCCGGAGCATTAGTACACGACATTGGTAAGGCGCTCGACCACGAAGTAGAAGGTACTCATATCCAAATTGGTATGAGAATCTTAGAAAAGTTTGGTGCAGACAAACGTATCATTGTTGCTATGAAATCTCACCATGATGACTGGCCACACGAAACAGTAGAAGCTGTAATTGTTCAAACAGCTGATATTATATCGGGTTCTCGCCCAGGAGCACGCCGCGATACAGTAGAGAATTACATTAAGAGATTGCAAGATCTAGAAGCAGTTGCAATGTCATTCACTGGTGTAGAAAAAGTTTGGGCACTATCTGCTGGTCGCGAAGTACGAGTATTCGTAAGACCAGATTCTGTTCCAGATGTAGCTGCAAGAGTTATGGCTAGAGACATCGCAAAGAAAATTGAAGCTGATCTAACTTACCCAGGAGAAATCCGCGTAGTGTTGATTAGAGAAAATCGTGTAGTTGAATTCGCAAGATAGTAAGCTAAATAAAAAAATCGTTACAAATTTGTAACGATTTTTTTATTTATATATCTTCTCTTTTAAGTACAAGCAAGTGCAAATGAAAATGTCCTGGCAGTGTTTGTCCTTTTGGTAAATTTTCCCAAAGAACTTCGTAATTTTGTTTTATATAATTATTTTTTAATTCATTAAACTCTTCTATCTCTTCTTTGTTTAATAAATTCCAATCAAATGCTACTTCTCTTTTTGTAGAAATCATATGACTAGTTGTTGCTATAGCATCATAAGGAAAATCATTTTTTATAATTACCCAGTTTTTAAATTCTTTTATTAAACTTTCTTCCCAATTTAAAAAAGGATTAATTTTTTCTCCTTTTGCTTTTCTTTCTTCGCTCATTCGCATATATTCGCTCATTCCGGCGTCTGTTCTTACGAATGTTCTTGTTACTTTTGGTGTCATATAGTGTAAAAGATTATAGCATACAGTTTGTGAAAACATGATTTTTATCAAAAATTTATGACTTGGCTAATATTTTTATAAAATAGTAGCTATATTTGTCAATAGTATATTTCCTTGCATCTGTAAAAACCCTTGCGGTATAATGGTACTTAAGAAGATCTTTCATCTTGTCGTACACAGGGTCGACTTTTTAATAGTAAATTTATATACAATCATGAACAAGCAAGCACTTGCTGATTTCGTTCATTCACGTATTGGTGGTACAAAAGTTGCAGCTGAAGAGCTAGTAAACGGTATCATTGATGAAATTGTAATGACCCTTAAAAAGGGAAATGAAGTTTCTATCGCAGGACTAGGTATTTTCTCTGTAAAAGACCGTCCAGCACGTAATGCACGTAATCCAAAGACTGGGGAAACTGTAAAGGTTCCTAAGACACGCGTTCCAAAGTTCCGAGCTGCAAAAGCTCTAAAAGACGCTGTCGCTAAATAGTCTTTTGTTTTGACAAGGTATAGGGCAACTCTATCCCCTAAATCTTACTCTAAAAATCCCTTTTTCTGCCAACCCGGTAGAAAAAGGGATTTTTGATTATTTGTTTGACAAACTATCATTAAATGTGTTTTAGTTAAATAAAGTGCAATTTTATGATAAAAAAGTTAAAGATTATTGTCAGAAAAGACTTGTTATTATCCAACCTTACTTATAAGGATACTAAAAGACAAGCAGAACTAGTGGTTAAGAACCAACATTATTTAGGTAAATTCCTTCTATGGGTTCCTAATTCCCTAACCCAAAAAGCTTCTGGAGAAAAGATTAAGCAAGACCAACTTGGTCTAAAAAATGGTGAATCTTTGGAATTTGGAATATTTTTAAATGAAAAATTAATTGGTAGGGTTGGATTCCACACTATTAGGGGTGACACAGGAGAAATCGGTTATTTTTTAGATGAGGATTATACTAAAAAAGGGATAATGACTGATTGTGTAAAAGCTTTAATAACTTATGGCGTAGATCGTCTTTTCCTTAAGAATATTATCATAAGGGTTCATCCTGATAATCTCAGCAGTAAAGCTATACCTAAAAGACTTGGTTTTAGTCTTGAGGGTACAGAGACGGTTTTCAAGCTAACATACCCTGGTTGTTGGAGAAAAACAGAAGTTTATCTTTTGTCTATTCTTTAAACTAAAAATTAAAAACAAAAATACCCAGCAATTGCTGGGTATTTCTATTTGTGCAGGATAGGAGAATCGAACTCCTGTGTACTGCTTGGAAGGCAGTCATTCTACCACTAAATTAATCCTGCATGGTTCGAACGTATTCGTATATTAGCGCAAAATCAAAAAAAAAGAAAGTCCTACAAAAATGGCTAGTATCTTATGATACTAGCCATGTTTTCTTTAAAATCTCTCAGGTTAATCGTGTGAATTGACCATGCCTAATTGTTCAACTCCAGTGGTTTCTTCTTCCTTAGTGCTTTTTATAAGCTCTACAAGGTGTTTTAGTCTTCCTTTGGGGTCAGTTACTCTTTCTGTGTTTAAAAAATCTTGAGAAACTACGTAGTAGTGGAAAAAGGCGTATTTGATCTTCTGAAGAAAGCTCAACCTTTTGTTTCTTAATGGGATTAAATGCATAAGCGCCCTGGTGTTTAAAGGTATACCTTTTAGTGTTTTGATAACAAGGTTTACTTCATTAATGTTTTCAAGGTCTTTACATATGTACGCCCTATTTTTTGACTCTTTTTTGGGAAATTCTATATGGTGCAGCGTCTCGCTAACCCATAGACTTGTGTTCGTGTTGTTTTCTTCTGTGTAGACTTTTAAAAATAGGTTTTTGGTAAGATCTTTTTTTGTGATTTTTCTAAGAATGCCTTCTTCTGTAAGCATTCCTTGTTGTGCTGATTTTTTTGAAGATTCCATACGGTGTAGATATTTTAAGGTTGAAATATACATTACTCCTTTTATTATTCTTTGTCAAAAGAAAAACGCTACTTTTCAGTAGCGTTTCTAATGTTTTTGGCAATTGTTAAGAATGTTCCGTCAGCTCTTTTTCTTTGACCTGAATGGTTTCACTGTTTTTGGCTTCGTGAGTTTGATCATTTTGTGAATCATCTATCATTTCGGCTAAACTTTGAATCGTTTTGTCTTTTGGTGTGTTTGCGTTAATGTACTCTGTTACAAGAGCTTCAGCGACAGAATGTTCCATGCAAAGCTTTGTTTGCACTAGCCATTCAACAGTCCTGTTAAAAGGATCTGATACCATAGCTTCTTTCATGAAATCATGGGTTACAGCATAGTACTTTCTAAGAGGTCTTTTGCTTTTTGCTTGGTAAGGCATCAATTTCCATTGAATCATAGATTCTTCTGTCAGCTGTGTTTGTGTGGTGACTATTGTGTTGTAGCCATCCGTGCTTGGGTTTTTCCCTAGAGGAATAAGAATCTTAAGATTTTTTGAATTCCCTATCCCCATTGGGATGTTTGTTAAAAAGAAACGCAAACTAAGTTGTTTTTTTCCTTGCGCTGCTTTGATTTTAGCTGATGGGTTTTCTGAAATTAATCCAAAATTTTTTACCTTCGGGTTCGTTTTTGATTTTTTTCTCATATTATAAATATATTTTAAAGTTATTAGTATATTAACCCATTTTGGTCTTTTTGTCAAAAAACTCTATATAAATAGAAAAATCCCCCACAAAGGAGGATTTTATTGTCGGGGTGCAGGGGATCTCGGCTACCGCCGCGGGTGGTTTTCTATCTCGCGTTGCTCAATATAGAAAACCCTTTCGCTTCCCTGCCGGATTATAAGCAGTTATAATCCTACCCCAACACAAAAGACCCTTTCGGGTCTTTTCTTTGTCGGGGTGCAGGGAATCGAACCCTGATCTCACGGTCCCAAACCGCGTATACTACCACTGTACTACACCCCGATAACTCAAACAGTCTAGCACATTCTCTATATTATTCAACTACCCTGCCCTATTAGCTATTTGCTAACTATTTGGTTTATGGTATAAAGAAAATCAGATTAAATAATATATACATTAACCTTTAAAAACAATCAGCCTTATGAACACTTTCAACTACCAAGAGAACGTTATGTTTAAAGCATTTACAGACTCTTCATCAAGAAAAATTTTTGCTATTTGTGAAGTAAAAAACATCGCCCTGCCTGGTCACCCTGAAAACTTTGCTGCTATTGTGTGGTTTCCTAATTATCAGCTAAGTCTTAAGGATGTTGAGATTTTAAAACTTAAAAGTTATGCCGGCGATACACGTAAACATCCAAATGGTTATTTGATTAACAAAGTATCTAATTCTACTTTTGCTAGTGCAGTAAGATCATCTCTTTCCTGGTTTGGAAAACTTCATACCGAAAGAGTATCCCCTGTAAGCGCCCCTAATCATTCCTTGCAGAAGAGACATCAGTTTGGTGCAGCAACTGCCCCAATGAAAAGTAGACGTTCTCGCAATAATAAAGCGAGGTCTTCTACTTCAAGATAATCTTATTTTAATTTTCTTAAGCCCTAACTAAATGTTAGGGCTTTTTATATTAGACATTCTAATAGACATAAAACACCCTAAAAGACACAAAATAAGCCATTGTGTCTTTTATCATTTTAATGTCCAATAGTCCCCTAAAAAAGCTATATTTTATAAGAAAACTGTGTATAAACTTGGGGATTAGGGGTATAAGTCTTGTCTTTTACCCAAATTCCTATAAGACAAACTCTATTTTTTAAGCTATTTATAATAGACAAGTATGTCTATTATGTTATAAAACCCTTATTTTATAAGTGTTTTATAACGGACATCTTAAATAAGCACAATAAAATAGATTTTTGTTCTGGAAATAGCCCATTTATTTGTCAAAACCGTTTCACGTGAAACAATATGCTATGTTTATACCCTGTTACACGTGCTACATTACACAATTGTGTCACGTGTAACTAATATTGCCCACTCAGCTAAACTATTAACTTCTTGTACTATATATAGTTTGTGCCACGTGTAACACAGGTATATAATATATCTGTATGCCAAAGGTATTTACTTCTGATAAACAGAAGATAGGTAAATTAGGTGAAGATTTAGCTAAAAGGTTTCTCATGAAACATGGTTATTCTATTTTGGAAGAGAACTATACTAAAAAATACGGAGAAATAGATATTATTGCCCAAAAAGACAATGTTCTGCATTTTATAGAGGTTAAAAGCCTTGTTACACGTGAGACTAATACAAACGTGCCACGTGTAACAGGTAATAGTGTTCCACGTGAAACATATGACCCACTATCTAACGTGCATCCCGGCAAGCTAAAAAGGCTGTCTCGGGTAATTCAAGTTTATCTAGTTACACATGAAACAGACAATTGGCAGTTTGATGTGGTAACTGTAAAGATTAACCAGGAGAAAAGGGTAGGGACGGTGAAACACATAAAAGACATAGTTATATAGTGTGTCACGTGTAACACGCCTATTTGTATTATCCACAGTCTTTTTGTCTGGTTATATGCGATAATAAGATGATGGACACAGATCCTCAAGCAAAAATATTAGAGTTAGTAGAGAAGATGGAAAATGGTACTGCTAATCCTGAAGAAACAGAAGAATTCTTTCGTTTGTTCAAGATCTTTACTAAAGACGTCGAAGACTCTGTGGCTCAAGATGTAACCCGTGCTAAATTAAAAGATTCATATTAATAACTATGCAAGAAGGTATAAATAGTCAAGATGCTTCTCCGGTTTTAGAAAAACAACCTATTACTACTCATGAAGGTGGTGAAGCTGTTCATGATACAGAGACTAAAGATAATGGCGATGCTCTGCTAAACAGAGTAGATTCTATATTAGAAGAAGCTAAAAATAACACTTTAAGTGGAGAGAAAGCATTTAAATTATATGATACGTATGGCTTCCCTTTTGAACTCACCTTAGAAATCTTAGAAGAAAAAGGATTGCTTGTAGACTTAGAAGGCTTCAATTC
>CAZWBZ010000005.1:0-39361 GCA_964632605.1 uncultured Candidatus Saccharibacteria bacterium | reverse complement strand
AAAATAATGAAGATTCTTTAAGTTCTGAAACAGCCGAAAAGGTTAAGAAATTAAGCTTTCTTCAAAAAATAGGCTTAAAGGCTAAAACAGAAGACCAAAAAGTCATGCTTGCGAAAGATGATTTTACAAAGTTTTTAGACAAACTGCAGTTTGGTATTACTAAAGACACAGAAGCTGCAAAAGAAAAAGTTAGTATAATTACAGATTTTATAGCTAATGATGCAGTTTTGGCTAAATATGCTGCAGAATATGGGTATGATAATGATAAAACCATCCCAGGCTATCTAAAGATTATTAAAAAAGGCCTAGACGATATATCTGGGAATGCTGCATTACTAACTAGTTGTGTTGGCTGGGCAGAAGAAGGTAAAACAGATAGATTGGTTAAATTCTTAAGATCATCTGGTCATGCTGGACACAAGAGTTTGATTTGGAACGAAGAAAAGAATGACTACGATGTACAAGGTGCTAACATTAGTGGAAGTTTCATAGCTTCATAAAAATATAGAAAAACCACCGAAAGGTGGTTTTTTCTTTGTTTAGGCATAGAGAATTAGGGTGATACTGTTAAGTGTGTCATAAAACAATTAAACTTGCACTTTGTCAAATATAAGCGCATAGTATAAGAGTAGCAATAGTATCCTATCAATCGCGTGCAAAGTCTCATTTATAAAAGAGTCGACTAAAAGTGTTTACACTAATAGGATAAAGTCTCTGAATTACGCATTGGAAACCGAATTTGTGTTCGAGTGACTAATAGTCAAACGATATAAAAGTTTAAAATTCTTTTATCTCAGTGCTTATAAATCTAAAAAAAATAAATATATGATTAAAAAAATCCAAGTCTTAGCAGTTCTTACCATGGTAACTGCAATGCCATTTTTGGCTTCAGCTGCAGCAATCTCTAGTTACATGTATGTTGGTTCAACAGGGACTGATGTAACAACACTGCAAACTTACCTAGCTACAGACCGCACTATTTACCCACAAGGTCTAGTTACAGGTTACTACGGTTCTTTAACTAAATCTGCTGTTTCTAATTTCCAAGAACGTAATGGTATAGACAATACTATTGGTAATGGACGCGTTGGACCAGCTACTCTTCTTGTTCTTAATGCCAAGATGGGTGGTACAGTTGTTAATACTGGAGACACTGCTCCTATGATCAGCGCTGCTGGTGTAAATGTTAGTAGAAACAGTGCCAGCGTTGTTTGGAATACAAACGAAGCAGCAAAGGGTGTTGTGTACTATAGTACTACTCCACTTGTAACATATGAGAATACAAATTCTGTAAATGTTAGCGGAAATACTGCTATGACAGATTCAAATCTAAATATTAGTCAAAATGTAGCGTTGTCAAACCTGCAAGCTAATACAACATATTACTATATGATCTATACAACAGATTCATCAGGTTATGTTAGTGTTACATGGCCAGCAACTTTCCAAACAACTAACTAGTTGTAGGAATATAAAACCACCGAGTTACTCTCGGTGGTTTAATATTATTGTGCATCCGGCAGGAATCGAACCCACATTCTCGGTTCCGAAGACCGATGTCCTATCCGTTGAACGACGGATGCATGTAACCCGAATATAACAGAAATAAGACCAAAAAGACAGCCTCGTTGCTTTTTACTCTATATATGATAATATCTTTATATCACTGCGGGTATGGTTTAGTGGTAGAACACGTCCTTGCCAAGGATGAGACAGGAGTTCGATTCTCCTTACCCGCACAGATAAAAAGTAATATATAATGTAATCATCGAGATTATGTTGTGTTTTAATAGTTAAAATTAAATAATATGAAAAGATTATATCGTAGTGATACTAATAAAGTTTTAGCCGGAGTAATGGGCGGGTTTGGCGAATATGCCAATGTTGACCCTGTAGTAATTCGCGCTATATACATCATCTTAACAGTTTTTTCCGGAGTCTTTCCAGGACTGTTGACTTACTTTATTCTAATGTTGGTTATTCCAAAACATAATGGCATGCCAAAGCATGTACATAGTGAAGAAGTTAAAAAAGAAGAAACTACTTCCAATACAACTAATGAAAATTCAAACTAGCCAAATTCCAGAATTCGTAAAACATGTTTCTTCTACTTTAGAAGATGCAGGTTTTTCGGCATATCTTGTTGGCGGTTGTGTAAGAGATCTTTTGATTGGTAGACAGCCGGGGGATTATGATATTACAACCAGCGCACTACCGGAAGATATGATAAAACTATTTCCAAAGACAGTTTATGAAAATGTTTTTGGAACAGTGCTTGTTGTTAATGAAGAAACAGGGGAAAGCGTAGAAGCTACCCCTTTCCGCAAAGAAGGTAAATATACCGACCGTCGTCATCCAGACAATGTTATTTTCAGTAAAGATATCAAGGAAGACTTGTCTCGCCGCGATTTTACTATAAATGCATTAGCTTACAGAATAAAAACCGATGAGCTAGTAGATTTGTATGATGGTCAAAAAGATTTAGATTCTAAAATAATTCGCACAGTTGGTAATCCGGACGAGAGACTAACAGAAGACCCATTGCGTCTAATGCGCGCGGTACGTTTTGCTGCGCAGCTGGGGTTTGCTATAGAATCCGAAACGATGAATTCTATTACTAAAAACGCAGATCTCTTAAAACATATTTCAGTAGAAAGAATAAGAGAAGAATTTGTAAAAATTATAAATTCAAATTCTCCTGCAGGTGGTATAGAAATGCTACGTAGATTTAACTTGCTAGAGCATATTATCCCAGAACTATTGGACGGCGTAGGTTGCCACCAGGGCGGAGCGCATAAATACGATGTATACGAGCATCTATTACATGCAGTGCAGCACGCTGCTGATAAAAAGTTTTCTTTTGAAATTCGTCTTGCCGCATTATTCCATGACATTGGTAAACCAAAAACCAAAAGAGCCCCAGTAAAAAATACTACTAGTGGCAAACCTACATTCTATGGTCACGAAGTAGTTGGCGCTCGCATGGCCAAGAAAATAATGGAGCGAATGAAGTTTGGAAACAAAGAAATAGATTTGGTCACTAAATTTGTTCGTTATCATATGTTTTTCTCTGATACCGATGTTATAACTCTCTCCCCAGTAAGACGAATGATAGTAAATGTAGGGGTAGACCATATTTGGGAGCTAATGCAAATTCGTGAATGTGACCGCGTAGGTATGGCAAAAGACGAAGCTCCTTATAGACTGCGCAAATATCATGCCATGATAGAGCAGGCCTTGCGTGACCCAATATCTCCAAAACAGTTAGCAATAGATGGCGAATTTATGATGAAAGATCTCATGATAAAACCCGGACCTCGTATGGGATGGATACTGCATGCACTACTGGAAGAGGTAATAGAAGACCCAAAGAAGAATACAGTAGAATATTTATCTACTCGCGTTCATGAATTAGAAAAGCTAAATGATTCTGAATTAAAAGTTCTTGGTTTATCTGGCAAAGAAAAGGTAGAAGACCTGGAAGAGCAGGAGATTAAAGAACTGCATAAAAAACATAACGTAAAAAAATAACCAATTAAAAAAGCCGATGATTTTGTGTCATCGGCTTTTGGGTTGTGTTGAATTAGTTCATTTGGCTACCTAGGAATATCTTGGAGTCAAAAGATTTAAGTTTTTCAATTGCTTTTTGCTCATTGGGTGATTCACCGCATTGACCCCATACAATTGTCATTTCGTATTCAATATTTTTGTATACCTGTTTTATTGGTACATAGAATATCGGGTCTTTTTCAATAGCAATAGCTCTTTGTAAGTCCTCTTCTGTTAAAAGAATATAATTTTTTGAAGGAAGTTTTCCAATTTTAGACAACTCTTCTGTAAGCTTTTTATTTAGCTCACGACTCTTTTTATTTAGCTCGTAACTCTTTTTTACTTCAGGGTAATCAGATTTTAATCCTTCAAAAACTTTTTTCCAAAATATACATCTTTTTTCTGCATATTCTTTTATGTCTATTCCCATATATGAAATACGAAAATATTCAGGATCAGCAGCTGTGTAGACTGGCCAAGCAGGGAATTTAGTTTTTAATGTGATTAAAAGCTTTTCAAATTCATCAGGTAGATTTGGGAAAATAGCTTTACCTTCTAAGGTGTGACTTACTCTGCCGTAATGATATCCAAGAGATTCGCTTTCTGTGCCTTCCTTATTCTTCTCAAATTCATTGTGTACTAATTTGTATACATGGTATGTGTCTTGTAGGTCAAGAATTTTTTGATTTAAAGCAGATTCTCTTTTTATGAATTCATCGTCTGGTTTATCTGAATATAGAATACGATTGTAAAAATCTTCAGTATTTAGCCTAAACATAACACTGCCTAAGCTGTCATCTTCTGTATTTAGTTCCGGAAGATCTTCATTATGAAGTATCTTTATAGATTCGGAGTTATTTATTTCACCAGGAAAAGATTTGTTTATTATAAACCGTATTTCATCACCCAAACTATAACCAGCTTTTGTTAAATCTACTGAGCCCTTCCCAAAAGTTTTTAAAAGAGCAGCATCAATATTCATTGGGTTTATTGCCAGTTTCCCATTATCTGGGTCTATTCCTGTTAGGTCTATTAAACGCAATGATTCTAATGTTTCATTAAAAACATCTGTTGGGACTATAGCCGCAGGTCTTATTGCTTCTTTTGTTAATTTTTCTAAAATGATATCTTTAGCTATTTTCCAGTCTTCAATTGTTTGCATCTTAACCATTAGCTCCATTTCTTGAATTTCAATAGGAGTAGCTTTGACCGGGTGACCAAATAAATAAACTTCTTTTTTCTGTAAATTTATTTCAGTTATTTTGATTTGAAAAGAGCTTAATTCTTCTTCGATTTTTTGTAGTGCGAGTTCTGGAAGACGATCCATTGCCTCGATTAGTTGTTGTGCCATATTTGTATTTTTTAGAACAATAGCATGGATTTACTGATAGTGCACGCATTAAAAAAGCCGATGATTTTGTATCATCGGCTTTTGGTTTTAGTAGGATTTAATTAATCGTGGCTTTTTTTAACTTTTTTTATAACCGTATTTATTAAACTAAGGCCAATTTTTTCTTTTGGGGTTAGTTCTTTTTTCCATTCTTCTGCCCAGGATATAATTTGTTCTGGGTAGGGTGTTATAAAAATCTCATCAAAGTCTTCATTTTTTGTGTAAATATAATATTTACCAATTTGATATATTAAAAATTCCTCGTGACCTTTGCAATATGCACTGTATACAGGTTTACCGCTGTAAAATTTAATACTGTGTATTGATAGGGCGATATCAATTACTCCTGCTGGACTTAAGATAAAGTAGTCTTCTACTATCTTAGGGTGCTGATCTATCTTTTTATAAAAAATAGCAATATCCAGGTATCGACTACGAATGCAGTACGAGACCTCTAGTACCTTGTAAAATTCTTCTTGGGGGAGAGTGTTTGTAACAAGACCCCAAATTTTTTGTAGTGGGTTTGACATTGTGGTGGCTCCTTTCTTTTTAAGTTAATAAAAGAATACAATTATTAGGAACCTTTGTCAAACAAATTCTTACTTCTTTAGCTTTATTTCAATAGGGCAGTGGTCAGACCCAACTACATCTGTATGGGTTGTGAACCCGGTTACCATTTTCATAGCTTTATCATTAGCAAAGAAATAGTCTATTCTCCATCCAACATTACGGCCGCGGGATGCGGTCTTTTGATCCCAGTATGTATAAACATCTTTTTCAGTAGGGTAAAAATGGCGGAATACGTCAGTAAACCCAGCTTTTATTACCTGGTCTATCCATTCTCTCTCTATTGGCAAAAACCCCGTATTTGTTTCGTTGGCTTTTGGGCGAGCCAGGTCTATTTCGGTATGGGCAGTATTTACGTCGCCACAAAATATTACAGCGTACCCAGCTTTGTCTAACTTTTTAATCTTTTTTAGGAAAGCTTCGTAAAATCTTAACTTGTATTCCAGTCTATGTGGGCCCTGGCCACCGTTAGGGAAATAGCCTGTAATTAATACTGTTTTTCCAAAATAAGCAAAAATTGTTCGGCCCTCTTCATTGAATTCGGCTTCATCCATTTCTGTTACTTTGTCTGGTAGGACTTTGGAATACATAGCAACACCGCTATAACCCTTGCGGGCGCGTGATGAAACAAAATGGCAAAAATATTCTCCAAACTCTTTAAGATTTTGGGGTAATTGGTCTATTTCTGCTTTGGTTTCTTGCAAAAAGACTATATCTGGAGATTCTTTTAATACCCAGTCAAAATCACCACGTTTGTGTATGGCACGGATTCCATTAATATTCCAAGATATTATTCGCATTTGCTCATTGTAGCATTTCTCTAATTTTTTGTTATCGTGATATAATGTAGTTATATGGAGCAAACACAAACTGCAGGTAACCATCGTTATTTATACCAATTTGAGATTATTAGTGTTTTTGCTGCGCTTGTTTTAACTGGCGTAGGTTTATATAGCCCAGCATCTAGTCAAACAGGGGGCGTAACGGTAGATCCAAATTGGGCAAATAATCAAACATACTACGGTGGCAATGGTGGAGTCGTTAACGCTGTTACTGCTGGGTTGAATGTTTATAATGCTTATTACAATCCTACAAATTCTAATGCAGCTTATTATGGGTCTGGTGTTGCTACTAGTTCTGGTGGCACAGGTGGATATCAAACAACTGGCGGAGGCACAACCGGTAGTTCAGGCAGTCTTTATAATTATTCTGGTACCAACGAAGCTGACCCTTATAGAACCCAAGGTGGATACGGCACAGCAAAAAATAACAGTGTATATGGAACCGCCGGTATTAACGAAGCCGGAGCTGTACGTACACAGGGTACTACTATAAATACCGGAGGCAGCAGTACTTTTACAACCAAAGGTATTAACGAAGAAACAATGACCGCGCCAACACAAGAAAATACTGTTAGTCCAAAACATTGTGAATTTATTACAAAGTATCACAAGTTTGGTGACAGGGGTGGGGATGTTCCAAAGATTCAGCAATTCTTAAAAGACAAAGGATACTATCGCGGCAAAATAGATGGTGTTTATGGAATAACTACATTTAAGGCCGTGCGTGCATTCCAAAAAGATTATAAAGATAAAATTTTGGATCCTTGGGAATTTAATAATAAATCAAGTAACGAGGGTACTGGTATAACAAATGTTTCTACACGATATGCAATTAATAAAATGGTTGGATGTCCTGACCCAGCAACAATTGTTCCAAAGACTGGTAAAATCTTGAATTACTAAATATAAAAAGCAGCCTTTAAATAGGTTGCTTTTTGTTTGGGGTACTGGTATAAAAGACCTAATTCAAACAAAAATGAAAAAAGAAGTATTTATCTCGATTTGGGGTGGTATTAAGATTTTAAAATGGAAATTAGTTTTAGGTACAATAGCCGGGGTTACTATGGGCATATGTGCTGTATTTGCTTCTCTTTGTAGCGATGCATTTAACGAAAAGCCAATTTTAAAAATATTCATGAATATCTTATTTTTTTGTCTAGGTTTTATAGCAGGATTCCTGCCTATAATAATTAGATATAAAAAACCTCCAGAAATTTAAAAAAGACCCATAGTAATGGGTCTTTTCTTTATTTCTTACTGTGAAATTTTTTGTGGACTTCTTTTAGATGAGCATCTGTAACGTGGGTGTATATTTGTGTAGTTGCAATGTTGGCGTGGCCCAGCATTACCTGGACTGAACGAATGTCAGCACCATTAGATAATAAATCTGTTGCAAAGCTGTGACGTATTACGTGCGGTGTAACATGTTTCATGATTCCGGCTTTGGTAGAATAAAACTTTATCATTCTTTGGATGCTGCGCGGAGTTAGGTCATCAGTTTTGCTTTTTGTTCCATTACTACGCACTGGAGCAAACAGTCCTCCGCCCAGGTCTTTGCGTTTTGCTAAATAATTCTTTACAGCTTCGCGCGCGTCAGGAGAGATAAATACAACTCGAACTTTTTCTCCTTTACCACGAATAGAAATTTCGTCTCTATCTAGATGTGCATCACGGGGGAGAGAACACAGTTCGGAAATACGTAGCCCAGTAGAGAATAGTAATTCCAAGATGGCTTTATCTCTCATTGATTTTTCATCGGTTCCATTTGGGGCTTCTAAAATTCTTTTTAGTTCATCTTCTGTTAGGAAATCTATTTGTCTGTCGCGCATCTTAGCTAAATCTATTTTATCCGGTGCCAGGGCGGTAATACCACGCTTGCCAAGATATTTTAAAAACTGACGAATAGCAATAAGATAATAGTTTTGGGTACTTTTCTTCATTGTATTCGCACCAGATGATCTTAGACCCATGCCTTTGGTTGAACCAGGAAGACGGTTTAGGTATAAACGGAATTCACGAATTTTATCTTCGGTGACTTCGCTAATATTTTTGATATTACCCCATTCGAAGAACTTACTAATATACCTGTTGTAGTTGTCTACTGTTTTTAGGCTAGAACCACGCTCGATTTCTAGATGCTCCAAGAATTGTCTCAATGCTTCGTGTGATGTCATGTATATATAGTATAACGTGAAAGCGGAGTGTCGTACAATAAAAAATATAAATCTCCGCATGTAAGTAATTTTTGCGCGTGCTACCAGCCCTCCTACCCTCCCGCATGCTCAAAATTGCTTACATGCTTTGATTTAGCGCACCCCTTGCAAAAAAAGCAGTTTTGTCGTATATTACTTGATATGTTAACACCAAAGAAGAAAATAGCTGTGATGAAAAAGGTCCAGCTCCACGACCAAGATACAGGGTCATCACACGTTCAAGCTGCAGTACTAGCAGAACGTATTGAAATGCTATCTGGTCATTTAAAGAAACACCCAAAAGACAATCACTCTCGTCGTGGTCTTATTAAATTAGTTTCAGAACGTCGTAAGCATGAAAAATATGCTGCTACTCAAAAGACTAAAGAAGGTTCAAAAGCAGTAAAGACTGTTAAGAAAGTAGTTAGTAAGAAAGTGATTTCAAAATCAACAGCTAAGAAAATTGCTAAAAAGGTAGCTAAAAAGCCAATGAAAAAGGCAGTAGCTGGCGCTCCTAAAAAAGCATCTCCTAAAAAGAAATAATTTCTTTTCTCTATAACAAAAAACCTCTCAAATTTGAGAGGTTTTTTGTTATTTCTTTTTTGAAATGCTACGTCTATTTCTTGCAGGGGTATTAGACCCCAATAAAAATCTTTTTGAATTTGCCCCTAGGTCGGTAAATGCGTCCATGGATTCTATTAGCTTACTGCTAGTAGATTGCTCAAAACTCATACCTTCTACTTGAACTTTATTCTTTAGATATTCTACTACAGGAACAAAATCTCCATCTCCAGATACTATTACAACTACGTCTACTTTTTCAGCTAGTCTTACTGCATCTATTGCAAGACCTACGTCCCAATCTCCCTTTTTTGTGCCATCAATAAATATTTGTAAATCTTTAGTTTTGGTCTCTATCCCAACGCGGGTTAGAGCATCAAAGAAATTCTTTTCGTCTCCAGCTTCGGTTGAAATAACATAGGCAATTGCGCGGACAAGCTGACGTTCACCAACTGCTTCTTTTAAGATTTCTCCAAAATTAACTTTGTGTTTGTATAAATGCCTTGCGCTGTGGTACAAGTTTTGCGCGTCTATTAGTACTGCCACGCGCTGGGCTTTGTGTGATATTACTGCCATATATCTTTACTGTACCACACCCTTAATCTATGGTACAGTAGCAATATATCAGTAGGGCGGCCCCTTGATAAGTAGTAATGAAACAGGGATATGTTCCCAAATTAGTTTCAGTACTAAAATCAGGGGATCGCAAAAATAAATAAATATGCAAGAAAGAAAATACTCGCTAACAATAGGCGGTAGAGAAGTAGTAGCAAGTTTTAGTGACCTAGCAATGCAAGCAGGCGGGTCTGTTATGATGTCATGTGATGACACTGTAGTATTAGCAACTGCGTGTATTAGTAGTAGTAATAAAAATAACCCAGGGTTCTTTAATCTTACAGTTGAATATGTGGAACGTTATTATGCTGCAGGTAAAATTCTTGGCGGACAATGGAATAAAAGAGAAGGTCGTCCATCAGACCAAGCTGTACTAGCATCTCGCGTTATTGACCGTACAATCCGTCCATTATTTCAGCATCACATAAAAAATGCAGTTCAAGTAATCGTAACTGTAATTGCAGTAGGGAAGATGGACCCAAAAATTCTTGGAGTTAACGCTGCATCACTGGCTATAGCTGTGTCGCCAATTCCTTTTGCTGGACCAGTCGGGGCAGTCTCAGTAACAGTACCAAAAGGCGAAACTGAACTAAAACTAAACAACTATCTTCCAACCGTTACTGAACCAACTAACGATCTTGATCTCGTTGTTTGTGGAATGAAGAACAAAGTTTGTATGATCGAATCTTTGGCTTTTGAATACACTAACGAAAAAATAGGTGAAGCGTTAGATCTAGCCATGACCGGTATTACTGCGTTTGAAAATTGGCAAAATGAAATCATTGCAAAAGAAGGTAAAGCAAAATTAGTTTTTGAAAAACCAGAAATTCCTCCAGCTTTGATGACAGAATTTAATGAAAAAGTTCTGCCAGTTCTTAAGGGAGATCTTTTTGGAGATAAAAGCAAAACTGTTATTCACGAAGCAGAAACTATTCTAGATGGCATTGTTTCTCAAAATTATTCTGAAGATGAAAATGCACGTAACGCTATTTGGGATCATATGCACCACACACTGGACGCATTGTTTCATGACGGCGCAACTAAAGAAAATCGTCGCGCTGACCTTCGTGAATTCACCCAGGTTCGCCCTCTCTTTGCTAAGGCTGGCGGTATCTCTCCAGTGTTACACGGAACAGGAATATTCTATCGCGGAGAAACACACGTATTATCTGTCTTAACATTGGATGGTCCTGACACGCGGCAAGAAGTAGACGGTATAGAAGCCAGTGGTAAGAAACGTTTCATACACCACTATAATTTCCCTCCATATTCTACTGGTGAAACAGGTCGCATGGGCGGCATGAATCGCCGCGAGATGGGTCATGGGTTCTTAGCAGAGAAAGCATTGGTTCCTGTTATTCCTGCATATGAAACATTTCCTTATACGATCCGTCTTGTTTCTGAATCAACATCTTCAAATGGTTCTACATCACAAGCCAGTATTTGTGCAGCAAGTATCGCAATGATGGACGGAGGTGTTCCAATATCTTCCCCTGTTGCTGGTCTTGCTATGGGTCTTATGGAAGACGCAAACGACGAAAACAATTACAAAATTCTTACTGACATCCAAGGCCCAGAAGACCACTACGGTGATATGGACTTTAAAGTTGCTGGTACAAAAAAAGGAGTTACAGCTCTTCAATTAGATATCAAATTAACAGGAGTATCTGTAAAAATTTTAAAAGAAGCGTTGGCTGATGCAGAAAAAGCACGTTTGCAAATACTTGAAACTATCACAAAAGAAATTGCCGAGCCAAGAAGTGACCTGGCTGCTTCTGCTCCAAGAATTGTTACAACAAAAGTACTACCGGAACAAATTGGTCAAATCATTGGACCAGGTGGCAAAGTAGTAAACGCAATGCGCGACGCTACTGGCACTGAAATTACAATTGAAGATAGTGGTATTGTTTTGATCTCAGGACATGGGGATGGTCCAGCCCGCGCTAAGCAAATGATCGAAGACATGACTCGTGTTTACAAAGTTGGAGATATTATTAAAGAAGCCGAAGTCGTACGTATTGCAGACTTTGGAGCTTTTGTAAAAATTTCTAGTTCAATGGAAGCTTTGGTGCATATCTCTGAAATAGCACCTTTCCGTGTAGACAAAGTAGATGTGTTCTTAAAAGTTGGAATGAAATTCCCAGTACAGGTCATAAAAGTAGAAGAAGGTAAAGTTGGGGTATCTATCAAGGCTTTGAATCCAGACATGTTTCCAAAACCAGTAGTAACACCAAAACCACCAGAACCACCAAAAGCAGAATAATTTTACAAAAGTAAAAAAATAAAAATTATTGTATAATGGGCGAATGGAAGATAATTCTAATTCGCCCGTTTTGCATAGTATGCAAAAAGATAGTGTTACCAGCGCCCAGGGTATTGTTGGTTCTAGTGAGGTCCCAGGAGAAGAAGCATTACTGCTAGCCAAGATGCAAAAGACTAGTATCAATAAACGCAAGATAAACTTGCTAACATTACTTGGTATTTTGTTTGCAGTTTTTGCTATTGTTGCAATTGCATTGCCTGATAAATTTTTTATTAAAAAAGATACTGGTGTTAATGTTCCAACCAAGGAAAAAAATTTTGTTCGCATAGACGAGACTTATGGAATAGCAATGCCGTCAGAAACAGACGTAGAAGATTTTAGAAAAAAAACTTTTTCTTCTAACTCAGCTTTTGCGGAAATTATTGTAAACAAAAATGAAGAGAGAGTTTTGTTTAAAGATTTAGCTCCACTCGTCGGACAAAGATTTTTAGATACTATGGCTTTATCTCGTGTCAATGATTACATGTATGGAATAATTAATTTAGATAAAAATATTAGCTTACCATATTTAACTTTTAGTTTTGAAGATCGTAAAAATTTAGAATCAGTTATTGTGTCTAGTGAAAGAACTTTGTATACAGATTTAGGTTACGCCCTGCAGCTACCAAGCAGTACTACTAATGAGAAATTGCAGTTTGAATCTTTAGATAGTGTAAGAGTTCCAATGAGAATCCTAAGAGATCAAGATGGAGCAGTTCTTATGGTCTACGGTTTCCCATCTGACAATATAATTTTGTTTGCAAAAACAATAGAAGCGTACAAAGCTCTTCGGGAGAACATACTTTCTGGTTACTAGTTTACAAGTTTTACTGTGATATAATTAGCTTATGATTGATACAACTTTATACAAGACATTACTAGAAACAGAGCGAGATGAAATACTAAGCGACCTAAAAGGTGTTGCATCTCTAGATACATTAACGGGTGAATTTAGTGCAGTATCTGATACCGCTGAAACAGAACCTGATGAACTAGATTTAGATAACCGTAACGAAGAATACGAAGTAGATTCCGCAGTCTCAGATGCCTTGGCTCCAGGACTAAAAGAAATCGAGAACGCATTACAAAAAATTCAAAATGGTACATATGGAAATTGCGAAACTTGCGACCAGCCAATCTCAGAAGAAAGACTAATGGCTAATCCATCTGCTCGCACATGTACTGTTCATATGAATAGCTAATAAGAAAATTCTTTATGAGTTTTGCCAAAGTATTATCTGCCCAGGTCAGCATGCTGACTGGGCAGATTATTTCTGTAGAGTCAGATATCTCTCGCGGACTAAATAATTTTTCTATAGTCGGTCTTCCTGACAAAGCTGTAGACGAAGCTAAAGACCGGGTAGGTAGCGCACTGAAGAATAGTTCTTATTCATCTCCAAAACATCAAAATCAAAAAACAGTTGTTTCACTATCTCCGGCTAACATAAAAAAAGAAGGTAATTATTTCGATGTAGCTATCGCGCTAGCTTACCTGGTCTCTTCCGGAGAGCTAAGCATTAGCAGTGTTCCACAGGTATTCGTTGGAGAATTAGCGCTGGATGGCAGTGTGAAACCTGTATCAGGAATACTACCTATTGCAGAAGCCGTACGTAGGAACGGTATTAGCGAGCTTTATGTCCCAAATGACAATATACTGGAAGCAGCGCTTGTTCCTGGTATTAGTGTATATGGTTTCTCAAATCTAAAAGAGCTTGTTTCACATTTAGATATTACTACTGCTAAATCTGGTAATGGCATGAAACCAAAACTAATTCCCGCTGTCGAAACAGAAATTGATTATCCTGAACTAAAAGACGAAACAGACTTTTCTTTTATTCGTGGTCAAGAATCTGCAAAGCGAGGTCTTTTGATTGCTGCATCTGGTGGACACAATATTGCAATGTATGGACCTCCCGGTACAGGTAAGACAATGCTCGCTCGTGCATTTACAGCATTGCTTCCAAATCTATCAAAAGAAAATATTTTAGAAGTTACCGGAATTCATTCTGCTGTAGTGGGCAATAATAGCAAATTAATTTTTCGGCCACCGTTTCGCTCGCCTCATCATACTGCCAGTTATGTTTCTATTATTGGCGGCGGCGCTAATGTAAAACCCGGTGAAGTAACATTGGCACATCGCGGAGTTTTGTTTTTAGATGAATTCCCTGAATTTGATAAACGTGTGGTCGAGTCACTTCGTCAGCCTTTGGAAGACGGCATTGTCACTGTGTCTCGCGCAAAAGGTAGTGCAACTTTTCCTTCTAATTTTATTTTGATTGCAGCGATGAATCCTTGCCCTTGCGGTTACGCTGGAACAAGAGTCCGCGCGTGTAGTTGTAGTCCGCAAGACATTGCCCGTTATCAAAGAAAATTATCTGGACCCATTGTTGACCGCATCGACATGTGGGTGTCAGTAGAGTCAGTGGATTATGAAAAACTTTCTGTTCCAAATTCTACAAATTTAGAAAACCCAAAATTGCGTACAAAAATTTTAGCAGCACGCTCTAAAGCCAAAGAAAGATTTTCTCGTGTTGGCGCGCCGTACAATACTAACGCAGATTTAAATGTAAAAGATTTAGATGTGCTTGCGCCACTTTCTAAAAATGTGAGAGAGCTGCTTAATCTTAGCGCAGAGAAATTACAACTTTCTCCGCGGGCATACCATCGCGTCATTAGACTGTCTCGCACTATTGCAGATTTGGAAGATGCTGAAAATGTGGAAGAGAAACATATTTTAGAAGCATTGCAGTACCGCCCAAAATTTAGTAATTAATTTTTTTTAAATAAAAAAACCCAAAGACAATTTGTCTTTGGGTTTTGAATTTGTGTTTTGTTTTACTATTTAGAATAGGCTACAATTTGTTCTTCGGTTGGAAGAAATTCTTTTCTTCTTTTCCAAGTAGAATTTATAAAATATACTGAGAAAGTAATTGGGTTTTTTATAGCAAATTCTTTTGCTAGGTTGTTCCAATTATTATTTTTACACATTTCATAAACTGCAATCTTTTCACTAAATTTTAAAGCTGGGATTAATCTCAGTTTTAAAATTTTAGATCGTAATTCTTTTTTGTAAGGAGATTGATAATACCATCCGTGATTAATACAGCTAGAAATTAATTTGTTAACTTCTTCTTTGGATAGTCTTACTGGTCTTAGCTTTGCTAAAAGCCGTGCATTGTCTACCCAACCAAATGAAATAGATCTTTCCATTAAGATATTGATTTCATCTGCTGTTAGTTTTTTTCTCCAAATTTTGTTAATAGAAAAAACAGACTTTAAATTAGTTCTAGATACGTGTTCGTATAGAATTTCTTTTAATTTTAGTTCTGTAAGTTCGATTTGCATCCTATCAAAATTAAAGATGATAGGTTTAGTTTCCGAAACTTGGTCCGCTGCCTTTTTGTATTTTTGGTAGTGGGTCAGGTTCTGGATGCTAATTTCTTTGTGTTCGCGTGTTTGATGTAGATCGGTGTGTGTTTGATCGTGTGCAATGCCTGGGGCTTCTTGTTTCTTTAGTGCTGATGTAGTGTTCATTGATGTTTGTATATGGTTTTAATTAAATTAATAATAGCATGTTTTTAGCCAAAGTCAAATAAGTAGATTAAATAAAAACCACTCGGTTTGAGTGGTTTTTATTATTTATCTACAAGATCCGTCTACAAAACAGTTTCTAGCTCCGCGAACTTCAAAGTGTAGGTGTGGGCCCGTTGATTGTCCAGAATTACCAGTGTTACCAATGATTTCTCCGTCTGAAACATTTTGACCGCTTGATACACTAATTCTTGAAAGGTGTCCGTATAGTGTTTGTGTGCCATTTGGGTGGGAAACAATGATCATATTACCGTATCCTCCGTTCCATCCCATTTTAGCTGCAATAACTGTTCCGTCTGCAGATGCTGCTACTGGTGTACCAATTGGACAGCCTAGGTCTATACCATTTTTACCGTGAAGTCCTTGAGTTATTACACAGTATACTGGTTTACGGTAGTATCCTCCTTGGCTTGGGCCGTCATATCCAGCAAGGTATTTAGATGTTCCTTTACCGTTACCTGTAAATATTTTTAGACTACTTGTAATATTGCTAATAGTCTTGGTTTTCTTTGGTGTAGTTGTCTTAGCTATAGCTATTTCACCATCTGGAACTATAATTTCTTCTCCTACAGCTAATGTTTCGTCAGTTACTCCGTTAAATCTAGCTATTTCGTCCGCGTCAGCACTATATTTCTTAGCTATTTTTGCCAAAGTGTCTCCTTTTTTAATAGTATGGTTAACACCAGAGATTGGCATGATCAAAAGAGAAGTTCCTTCTTTTAAAGGCTTTTTAGGATCGAGTCCATCATTAGCCCATACAATAGTATTTACTGAGACTTTGTACATCTGAGCAATTTTACTCAAAGTATCTCCTTTTTTGGTTATGTAAACGTTAATTTCGTCTTCTTCCGGATAATCGGCTACATCCAGCGCTGTACCTAACGCTCCTACTTCAGATATTAATATATTGTCTTCTCCTAAAGAAACAGGTGTCTCAGGTATTTTGTCTTTTGGGTTAGGACTAAGTTTAGCTTCAAGAACGGGAGTTGTTTGACTGTTTTGGTCATTATCTATTGTATCAGCTTTTGCATCACCACTAAAAAAGTCTGCTATTTGGGATAAAATCCCTGCATGAGCAGGCTTTGGGGCAGAAACAATAACAAGTAACAAAGCTAAAACAATAATTTTAGACAGAAAAAGACTTGTTTTATTTAGTGAACTTTGCGGACGAGCCGCTAACGGTTCACGTTGTTTTGAATTTAATTCCATAGTTATAAAGGGATGGGAAAACGGTCTATATCTGGCTACAGCCCCCTTACATATATAATGGTGCCCTTTTCTGGGTCTATCGTCAAGCTAGTATTGGTAATCCTTGTGGATTTTAGGGATTTTTACTTAAAATAGCCTTATTCTATAGTATTTTTTGACGATATGAGCATTTTATGTTAATATATAAAGAATATAAAATAAACAACATGAGCGGGCATCATTCACACAGTTCAAACCATAGCCATGGAAATGAACACAACCACAAAGAACACCATAATAATGGAAACGAACGTCATTCTCACAAAGAGCACCATCATCACGGAGATGATCACGGGCACGATCATGGACACGATCACGGTCATGACCACCATCACCATGAAAGAAAAAGCTGGACGGTAAAGACATGGGTCATAATATTGGCCTCGCTGCTGGCTTTCTTTATTGGGCACGGATTATACACCGGTAATTGGTGGTAGTAAATTCTTAAAACATCCTTTTAAAAAGGGTGTTTTTTTGATTATGTCTTTAAAACATTGTATAATTTAAAGTACATGGAATACTTTCAAAAGAATGATATTGAAGCTAATAAGAGTGCGGAAAAAGAGGTTATTGAAGCAATAGCTCAAAAATATAGTTTAGACAAAAAAACTGCACCGCTTGTGGGGATTTTGTTTCGAGATATGCTAAAGAGTGATTTTGAAAAAGCAAAAAAAAGAGCAGATGGATATACTAATACTATGGATTGGTTTAAAAATAATAAACAGCGTATACCTGAACTATTGGAGAGTATTCAAGAATTTGCTGAAATTGCACAGCTTGAACCAAAAGACTCAGAGCTATTAATTGAGACAGCTAGTACTTCTGAAGACTTGATAAATGAACTTGAGGGTATTGATTCACAAATCGACCAGAAGAGTTTAGAACTAGAGCGTCTTCATAAACAAGGCCAATCTGAAGATACTAAAGACCGCCTAGCTATTGTTAAGGGTGAGTTGGAAATTTTAATCAACAAGAAAGATAAAATCGCATCAAGTATTAAAGACTCAAAACCAAAATTAGAAAAAAAGAATAAAAAAATAACTCCTCCAAAAGAAGAAAATAAAATTATTCATACTGAATCCATGAAGATTGATGGTTATTCTTTGCATAAAGGTGATTCATTAAGTGGGTCATACTATGTGAATTTTCGAAACTTTACAAGTTTCTTAAGCAAGGTAGACAAGGATAGTGTTATTGAAGATTTGTATACAAAGGGGGGTAAAAATTATGTTATTTTTCGAAGTCCTGATGGGAATAGTACAACCGTAGCTGCAGACAAAGTTAAAGAGGCATTTAATTATGCGAAGATTTCACAGATTCGTACTGGTGCTGAAGTTCAGATAATACAAAATAAACAAAAGACAACATTTATTATTACAGGAAATGATGAAAAAGGCTTAACATATAAGAATAAAGAAGGTGATGCTGTCTTTACTAAAACTTTTAAAGAAATTCAAAGCTTGCTTACTGCTCCCGGTGTCACTTTTAAAGTTTTTGCTGCAAAACAAGAAAAGGTAGTGGATGAAGGTCTTGAATCTAGAAAGAGAGTTGTTCGAGATCTTGAAAAATCAATTAAAGAGCGAAGTAAAAAATATGAGAATATCCAGAAAGAATTAAATGAAGCAAAAGAAGAACTCGCGAATTTGATTGCAATGATGACACCTGAAGAATTAGCCGAATTTGAAGGTAGACCAGCTCCAGCTGAAAAATCTACCGATTCAAATACTTCTGTAAATAATCAAGAGTCAACTTTTACAATAGATCAAGATATTAAGAACGAAATATTAGATTCTTTGACAGTGCAAGATTATATTTTGTCTGAAGATATTGCACATCCAGAAATATTCAAGTCTAATCAAAAAGGTAATGAACTCGATTTTATATCAAAAGCCAGAGCCAAAGCCGAGATCGCCTTTAAGTATTTGAATGGTGAAATTACTCAGGAGGAAATTATTGAAAAGAAATTACTTAGCTCTTCTGGGTCAAAACAATTCTTTAATCATCGGATTGAGTTTTGGAAGAAAAAATATGAAAACTATGTACCTGTTCCAAAAACAGAAAGTCAATTAAAAGCCTTGGATAATCAGGAGTAAGAGTTATACTATAATAATATGGAAAAAGAAACTAAAACAGATATTCTTAAAAAAGCAGAAGCCATGCGTGAGAAAATCACTAATCTTGAGAGTGAAGCAAAAAAGTATAATCCAAATGATCATGATTTTACTGAGAAGATTATAAATGATGCTGCTAATAGTAATGTTGAAATTACCGAAGCGGATATCGATAACTATAATTCCGGAAAAACAAAAAAGCTCGTACCTGATGGAGCCCTTAAGGTTCCGGCTGTTAGTGAAATAAATAATATGGATAATAAAAAAAATAAACTATCAGAAAATATAAACGTTTCTGTTTCTAGCTCAACATTAGAAAATAAAGGTAAAACAAGCCATGCAGTAGAAGATAAAAAGGATCATCATACTGAGCATGGAGAATCTAAGATCAAAAAAGATTTACATCACGCTTATGAAGAAGATGCTCATCACAATCATGATCACGAAGAACACCATCAAGATGTCTCTGGGATAAATCCAGAAGTTTTGGAGAAATTTAAGAAATTTGGTGTTTCCCCAGAAGAGTTAGCTAAAATTGATAATTTTAAAAACTTTGATAAAGCTAAGCAATCCTTGCTTGCACAAGACTACAACCAATTTATGTTGGCCGAAGTTAAACAGCGTGCACGAGATGAATTCAATAAGAAAATGCACGCCAAAGACCAAGAAAATTTCTTGTCACGTTCTTGGAATAGAATGAAATATAATGTTCGCAAAGAATATTTAAATGCAAAATATGAAAAGAAGGCATTTCTAGATTTGAGCAGTGACCACAAAGGTCTACTCGAGGCGTTAAATGGATTGTCTAATTCTATTAAAGACAAAAATGTTAAGATTTTAAACGGCAAGGTTGTAATAGAATATCTTTCACCTAAATCAGAATCAAACTCAGAAACTAAAGCCGTATACGACAAATTAAATGAACTTGGGGCGGAATTCCGCGCTATGCCGGGGGACTGGGCAATGGAATCTGCTACTAAAAAGGAACAAGAGAAGTATCAAAATAAAAAAGAAGAATTTAGACAGGCAGCATTGCGAGTTATTAAATATGAAGTTCTTTCAAATGGCAGAAGTAAGAAAGAAATGCTTTCTTTACTTGGAACCGCAGAAAGTAATATTCAGTTAGACCAAGAGCTAATAACTAGCCCTGATGCTGAAAAGGTTTTGGGTAATATAAAAAAACAACCTGCAATTTTGCGTGGGTTAAATAATATAATGACAGAACGCGGGGCTACAGCGCTAGCTAGCGCTCTTGGGCGTAATGTTTTAGTTGGTACTTTAGGTCTTGTTGCTTTTCCTGCTGTTGGCGCTGCTATTGGTGGTGTTAAGGGTAGAAAACGTGCTAGAAAATCTATTTTTGACCAAGACAAAGATATGCGTCAGGCGGATGCAATGTATAAAGTAGGCAATAAAGAAACTGCTCAAAATGTTGTAGACGCAAAGTCTATGGAAAAGAAATTAGAAACTTTGATTAATAAAATTAAAGATCCTAATAACGAATCTATAAAACAAGAATTAATGAATTCTTTAACTGCGCGTATTAACTATACAGAACGTAAACTGTCAGAACGTAAGATAAACTTTGGTGCTGTTAGTTCTAAGACAGCAAATATTTTTGCCCTATCTCAAGTATTAGCGGAGGCCGAAGCTTTGCACGCTGTGTATGAAAAACCTAAAGACGAAGAAAAGACATTAGAAAGAACAATAGATGAGCGTCTGGACGCATATTTGAATTTAAGAGGTCAAAAAATTTCCAAGGCTCGTCGAGATTATGTTAAAAATCAAATTATAAAGTCAGCTACATATGGAGCTTTGGCTGGTGCAGCTGGTGTTGCAATTCGAGAAGGTATTCATGCTCTTATGGATGGTAACGAGATTGCTAGTGGCGGAGATGCTATTGTACCAGTACCGACAAAGCCTGCTGTGTTTGATCTAGAGGGTGATTCAGTTCCAGCTAGTTCAAGTGGGTCTATTCAAAGCTTTATAAATCTTAGAGATAAGATGATCTCTCATTATCAAGACGAACAAAGGTACCCTGAATTTAAAGGCCTAGATAAGGATGGTATTGTTAAAAAACTTTTGGATACTGGGCGATTTGATAAATTCACTAGTCAGATTATGATCGCTCATGGAATTGAGCAATTTACTGCAATTGCAAAAGAACACGGATTCCTTGATCCTAACGGTATGGGTAATTCTGCAGTAGAAAGCGCTTCTATTCCAAAAGGTAGTTTTATTGGTATGCAGCTAGATTCAAATGGGGACATGCAATACTACATCGAATTGCCAGATGGCAAACAAATACCAATAGATGATAATTTTAGTGAAGCGTTAAACCAGTATAAAGGTGTACAATTAATAGACACATCTCGTCCTAAAATCAGTGTGGACGCTGGTAATACATCAGGTGTTAATTCTTCGGGCGAAGCAATTATTACTAATGGTAATATTTCTCCGGATGGAGATTTAGACGCCAGTGACTATGGTTATGGCCAAGAGCAAACAGGTGCTGGAAATTCTTTAGATGGCGGAGCTCCGGTTAGAGCCCCAGGAGATATAATTGATAATTCTATTTCTAGCGCTCCTACTGGTGCTGTTGATACAGGGGACTATATAAAAGATTTATATATAGAAAATCCAAACATTGATTCTCCTGTTGGTTTGTTTGATTATTTAATGAATCACACAAAGTCTACTATTCATGTGCAACCTGATGGATTAAATACATCTCGTTATGCCATGACAATACCACCAGACCCACGTATTGATGCTGGTGCAAGAGATTACTATATTGGTTTACTAAAATCAGACAAGGCTAGCGCTATAGTTATAGATGGTAAAAAATACATGTTGCCATCTCATGAGAATTCTTTAAATAAAAGCCTTGAAGATTATAACTTGGTTTATGATAAACACATTGTTAGATACGGTGATATTGAAAATCATATAAATACAAAAGGTGCATCTGATTATGAAATTCTAAGAGCTAAAACAGAGAATGTGTATAATCAACAAGGTCAAACTACTGGTGGTGAAAATATTGATCAAATCTACGAACAAAATATCAGACAGGCAACCGACGTTCAAGCTACTAAATGGGTAGATCAATCTTTTGGTAAAAATAATATATTCGGAAGACATACTAATGGTGTCGAAACTCGCGCTTGGGCTCGTATGCGAAATGATACTATCGGGGAACATTTAAAAGCTAGAAATGGTGGCGGAATAAGATATACTGGTAGCGGAAAAGAAAAAGCTTTTATGAGTAACCTTTATAATGCCGCAAGAAGTTATAATATCGTACTTGATCCAAATGAAAGCGTTTCTTCTGCAACAAGACGCATTGCCGAAGCAGCAGCACGTTCACAATCTGGAAGATAATTAGTAAAAAAAGAAGAGCTATCCATTTTTGGATAGCTCTTTTAATTTAGAAGTTTTATTTTATGTCCTTTGTAGATTCAGTTTTTGAATGCTGACCTGAGTTATTTTTTCTGTTAAGTAAAAACCAGAAAAATAAAAAGAGTAATAAAATAATTAACATAATCAATAATGGTATTATCCAGCATGTATTATTAGACATGCTATAACCCATCTTTTCTGCAGCTTTTTTTGCATTGTCTATTGCATCCAGATCATCTTGGCGTAGAGCTTTTTTAAGTTCTCTTACGTTGTCGATTTCCGATTTCATCCTTCTGTGATTTTTTGCAATGCTAGAATCAACATCTTCGCAATCATCACATTTTTTAGAACAATCAGAACAAGAATCCTTTTGTTGATTACCACCATCACCAATTTGTGTAATAGGAGGTAATATAACGATCGTATTCTTATAGTTATTTATTAGATCCAATAACTTTGTTCTATCTGAAGATACAGGGTTGCAACATTCAACTTTGATTTCGATTCCACGGTAGACTCTCTTGTGTCCAACGGGTTTACGATCTCGGTAAACCTGTAGGCCACTTTTAAGAGATTGGGTGTTGTAATGACTTTCTGTAATTGGTCTTTCGTCAGACAATTTTATAAAGTCATAGATAGACACCTTTTCTGTCTTCATCGTGTAATAATTTAGCATAGTCAGCACCTCTTGACCGGTCATACCAGATTTGTTCACAATTTCAGAATTGTGTTTACCTGTGACCAACTCATTTAAAGTGTACTTGCTAATAGCGAATTCAATGTTGTTTGCAATAGCTTTGTTTGAAATCAGGGAGAGTACTATTAGTACACAGCCTGCAATTAATTTTTTAAATTGATTTTTCATATGATATTTGGATTGTTTATATTTTGATGTTATTAGTAATATAATAGCATATTTAAAGGCAAAAGTCAATAGGTAAATTACCTCTAAAATAAGGGGATTCGGGGTTAATTTGTAAGCATTTTAGGGTTTAAATCCTTGTCTTATAAAGGTTTTAGGGATTTAGGGGTATTTTATGCTAAAATAGCCCTATGCATTTCCTTGAAACACTATCTCCGGCTCAAAAAGAAGCCGCAACTATGATAAATGGACCTCTTTTGATTATTGCCGGGGCTGGTGCAGGGAAAACCAAGACTATTACAGCTAGAATTGCTCATATTATAGAATCAGGAACAAGTCCAGATAAAATCTTGGCTGTTACTTTTACCAACAAGGCTGCCAAAGAAATGCGCGAGCGTATTCATAATCTATTGGGCGGGATGAGACTATCTAGCTCTCCCGTAATGCTGACATTCCACGCTATGGGCGTATCAATACTGCGCGAGCATGGAACACTACTTGGTCTAAAGCGCGGCTTCTCAATACTGGATGAAGATGATGCATTAGTTATTTATAAAGAATGTTTAAAAATTTTAGACATCTCTCCAAAAGAGCATGACCCAAAATTATTCCGGTCTATTATTTCTCGCGAACGTCAGGACGGCGTCACGAATGATACTTATGAACCCAGTGGTCATGGACAACGCGGATATTTGGTAAAACAAGTTTGGCGTCTATATAACGAAAAGAAAAAGCAGGGCGGCAGTGTGGACTTTGATGACCTGCTAACTATGCCAATAGAACTACTAAAGAAATTCCCTGATGTAAAAAAAATATATAACGACAGGTTTGAATACGTACACGTAGACGAATACCAAGACGTAAACGACCTGCAGGTAGAGATAGTCGAATTAATTTTGGGCGCACATAAAAATGTTTGCGTAGTGGGTGATGCCGACCAAACTATTTATTCTTGGCGTGGGTCTAAGATCGAGCATATTATAAACTTTGAAAAAAAGTTTGCGCCGTGTCACGTCGTAATGCTCGAAGAAAACTACAGATCAAGTAAAATAATTCTTGATGCAGCAAACGAAGTCGTAAAGAAAAACAGAAACCGTGTTCCAAAAAATTTATATACAAAAAAGAATGATGGAGAAATCATCACTATTTTAGAATGCGTAGACGAAGGAGATGAAGCCAAGATGGTTTTGGAAAAAGTAAAACAACAAATCGAAAAAGGTGTTGATCCTAAAGAAATAGCTATATTATACAGGGCTAATTTCCAATCTCGAGTATTGGAAGAACATTTTGTGCATAGCGGTATACCATACACAATGGTTGGTACCAGGTTCTTTGACCGTAGAGAAGTTAAAGATGTACTGTCATATGTACGCGCAGCAATGAACCGTGATTCATTGCCTGACATGATACGCGCTATTGGCGCGGTACCGCGCGGTATTGGTAAAACAACACTAGCAAAAATTCTTGCAGGCGAAACAGAAAATTTAGCAGCCAAAGCAACTGCATCAGTAAATAATTTTTATAATTTATTAGACCGTATCCAAAACGTAATAGACACGCAGCCACCTAGCGAAGTTCTTGTATACATTATTCGCGAATCAGGAATAGAACAGGCTCTAAAAGATGAAGGCCCAACTGGAATGGAGAGAATAGAAAACATAAAAGAACTAGCATCTCTTGCTGCTAATTATGACGAGTATGCTACCGACGGTATGATGCTATTTTTAGAACATGCTGCGCTTTATGAATCTGATGTTGTAAATAAAAATAAAGGCGTCGGGGTAACACTGATGACTGTACACAGCGCCAAAGGGTTAGAGTGGGAAACTGTATTCATCGTTGGGCTAGAGCAATATCTTTTCCCTCATATGATGAATGAGAACCATCAAACAAACGAAGAAAGAGAAGAAGAACGTCGTCTTATGTATGTAGCAGTAACTCGCGCAAAGAAAAAACTATTCCTGTCTTACGCGCAGCTTCGTACGATCTTTGGACAAAAGCGTGTAGAATCTCCAAGTGAATTTTTGTACGACATTCCTGAAGATTCTAAAGAAATAGTTCAGTCATGGGGCGGCCATGGAACTCGTGTGGTATATTTAGACTAGTATGCAAGCTAAGAAATCTTTAGGGCAAAACTTTCTCACATCTATGAAAGCCGTAGGTGAGATTGTTTCTGCTGGGAATATCTCCAAAAATGACGTTGTTTTGGAAATTGGCCCAGGGGAAGGTGTTTTGACTGAGAAATTACTAGCTACTGGGGCTACAATTATAGCTATTGAAAAGGACGACCGCCTAATAATACCCCTAAATGAAAGGTTTTCTAAGGAAATACAGCTTGGAAAGTTCATTTTAATACATGGAGACGTCTTGGATTTGGTCCAAAAAGACAATATTTCACCTAATTTGGCTAAATTATTGGGCAAAAGCTATAAACTAATAGCTAATATTCCATACTATATAACGGGTGAGATAATCGAGAGATTCCATACTGTACCTAATAACCCAAATACCTTGGTGTTACTAGTCCAAAAGGAAGTTGCCGAGAGAATTACATCTAAATCAGTAAAAAATAATGAGCCTGGCAAGGAATCTATACTTTCTATTGCGGTAAAGATGTATGGAGATCCTAAATTAGTGTCTATTGTGCCTCGTGGAGCATTTCGCCCAGCACCAAACGTAGATTCAGCGGTACTTTCTATAAATAATGTAAAACATTTCGGTAGTCCTAAAGAAGAAAAAGAATTTTTTGATATTCTGCATGCTGCTTTTGCTCATAAAAGAAAATTATTACTTTCAAATATAAAAATACTGCCAACTACATTACAAAATAAAGTTATCAATGTAATAACTGAATTTGGTATAGAAAATAACGTACGTAGTGAAGATTTACCTATTGCCGTCTGGAAAAAAATGGTAGAATAATGCTATGGCATTTCAAGACTATCTTCCAAGTAAAGCTTTTCAAAAAAGATTATTGGCTATTGTTATCATTGTTTGTTCTATCTTGCTCATTGGTTTTATCGTAAAGCTAATTGGCAAGGGAATAGATGCTTATAAAATAAACAGACAAATAAAACAATTGCCCGCAGAATTGCGTTCCCAAGTAGACACTCTTACGTTGGGAGATTTACAAAAGAAAGATTCTAATAATAACGGAATTCTAGACTGGGAAGAGAGATTATATGGTCTAGACCCACTAACTAATGGAGAAGAGAATAAAAAAGTTGTCGACCAAAAAAGACAACTTCTTCGTGATACTGCAGGAGATAATGAAGCTGACGCGCCAACTGGTCAAACAAACGATTTTACCCGCGAATTTTTAAATGTTGTTGGTTCACTCCAAACTACAGGGGCTCTTAGTGATGATGCTCTGCAGAATATTGCTAACTCTATCGGCGGTAAACTAATTTCTCAAGACCAAAAAGAGATATATCCCACAAGCTCTTTTAAGACTATTCGTGATAGTAGCGTTGCAAATAAAGAATACGTAAGACTATCTTCTCTTGAAGTAGGTAAATTAAAGAGTGCACCTCTTTTGGGGCATGAGATGGAATTTATTGGAGAAAGTTTGCGTAGTAGTGATCCCACAATGCTTGCACCTCTTGATAATATCTCTTCTGCTTATAAATCTTTTGCTGATGCTCTTTTAAAAGTACCGGTTCCTCAGTCTCTGCTTTCTTCTCACAAAGCTCTTGTAAATAGCTCTGCTTATATTAGTCGATCTCTTTTAATGATACAAAAAATAAATACTGACCCTATGACAGCGCTGCAAGGTTTAGCAATGTACAACACTCACTTTATTATTATGAATCAAGCATTGGATGACCTTGCTACAAATCTTAATCTATAAGATACTATATATATGTATTTTCTAAAAAAGAATCGATACAAGTTAATTTCTAAAATTCTGCTGTTTGTTTTTTTTGTGCAGCCAGCATTAATGCTTTTGACTGTTAAGCCTGCTTTTGCTCAAACTGTTAATACTCCAAATAAAAATGCTAATGCCTTTAATCAGGCACTGGGCGGCTATGACGGTATTTCTCAGTGGGGTAATTTAGATATCATTAACAACCCTGCAATTAGTGGTGCTCTTAAATCATGTCTTCAAGTTGTTCCAGGTTTCACAAAAAAGATTCAAAAAGTTTTTGGAGACACAAATGCGTCAAATTCTTCTGCAATTTTAAATTCTGGAAGATCAAGTATTTTAACTGATTTTTGTAAGTCTGGTAGTGAAGCCAAGTGGGCAGCGGGCAGTACAAATGGTTTCGGTAATAAAGTAGACGGATATTTCTCAGATGCTCAAAAATTGGCTTGTGGCGAAAAGGCAGACAAAGCCAGTGGTCTATTAGATGTACTAGGTGACATTACTACTTCAGGTGAAGATGTTCAACAGGTAGAAGACCAAGCAGCCGCAAAAAAGCTAGATACTATAAAAAAAGAACAGGCTAAAGTTCTAGATGCAGTAGAAGCAACAAAATCTGAAAGTGAAAAAACAAACAAAACCTTAGAAGAAAACAAAATCCGTGAAGAATGTATGGACAGTATTTCTTACTCTATGTCCAAAACTCTTTTGGCTGGTGTTACCGAAGGTACTGTTAATCTTATAAACACTGGTAACTTTGGAGATTCTTTCTTTATTAAAGATTCTAAAAAATATTTCGAAGATCTAGACAAAACAACACTAAAACAGGTCTTTAGTGGTCTTCTTAATGATGAAAGTAAGGATTCTAGCTCTTACCCATTTTTAAAGTCTACATATAAGAATCTTGTTACACAGAATGTACCTACTGAATTCAAAGAAAAAAGTAAATTTACTTTGGGTAATTTCTTGTCAAAAAAGAACGGTGGTAGTAGCGACCCAGCAGAATCTGTAAAAGCTTTTAAAAATGATTTCTCTGTTGGCGGCTGGGATGGATGGCTAGCTCTTACTCAGCAGTCTCAGAATAACCCAATTGGTTTTGCTATTTTGGCCCAAGAGGAAGTAAGTCGTTCTCAAACTGCAGCAAAAGAACAGGTTAAAACAGAACTTTCTGGAGGTCTTCTTTCTATGAAGAAATGTACCGAGCAAGAAGTTTCTCCTACTTATAATGAAAAGACTGGTGAGATGGAAGGCGGCGCAACTATTACTCGTGGTATTGAAGTTAGCCCAAATGACCCATCTTGCAGCAAATCAGAAGTCGTAACTCCTGGTTCAGTACTTGCTGCTAGACTTGAAGCTGTAATTACATCAGATGTAAGACAGCTTGAAATGGCAGACAAGTTTAATGAATCTTTAAATCTTATCTTTACTAGTGCGTTTAATACTTTGAATACATCTGGGCTTTCTAGTCTTTCTAGTAAGACTTATGGCTCTTGGGCTAGTAAGATAAACCAACAATCTTTTATAGAAAGATATAACAGTACTACTACTGGTGGTATTCAAGAAAAGTTTAACCAAGCAGTAGATGTAACAAAAGAAAAATATGCTAATACTATAGATTCTACTATTGATCGCTACAATAATACTGTTGATGGAACAGTCGTAAAGTATAACAATACTATAGATGGAACTATCGATACTATCGACACAATAAATGGCATTATCGAAAAATATAATGTTACAGACAAAACAACTCAAAAATATACTAGTAAAGTTGTAACTACTGTTACAGCTAATGGTGCTGATGTTAGTCGTGTTTGGGAAAATAGTGACGGTATCATTGTTAATGATGGCAAGAGAAGTTTCTCTACCAAGGTTAATGGTGCTAATGCTGGGGCTCAACTAATTTATCACCGCAGTGAATCTAGCTATGCTACTTATGATTTTGACATAACAAAAGATTTATTTGACCAACAAGTTGGTTGTAATGTCCGTCCTGGTATTCTAAATCAAGAAAAAAACTATCTTACAGAATTACAAAGAGCTAGTGATCCAGAACGTAGTCCTCTTTATCGTTTGATGCCAGCAATGGCGGAACTGGATTTCTGTGTTCCAGGCCCAACAACAAACTGGGAAGATTTAACTGATCAAAAATATTCAGAATTAGTTTCGGCTATTTCTGAAAATGGTATTGGTATTCCTTCTGGTACTGGAATGGACGGCTCTTTTTATGATGTTATCGGGCAAAAAATCGGGGATATTGAAAAAGCTTTAGGTAAAAGACAGCTTGCTGGTAGTGCCAGTCAGGGGGCTTTACTCGCTGTTGGGGCAGCTTTCTCTGTTGCTACTTTTGGTATTAGTGCTGCTGTTGCGGGTATTGCAAATGCTGTTATTGAGTGGCAAAAAAGAAAAGATCAAAAAGATACCCAGAAAAAGATAGATGATTTAACTAGCGCAGCAGGTTCTGTAAACGGAGCAATTGCTGATGCTTTAGAAAAGGAAGGCAATGAGTGGACTAGAGCGCAGCTAGATTACCTAAAGCAAGATTATATTGATTATAAAAATGCTGTATATGATAAATTTGGTGATGCTAATAATATACCAGTGGCATCAGAGGCAAGAACTTTTGTAGGGGATTTGCCAACACTTGCCCAAAATTTGTTTACAATTCAACAAAATTATTCTGATGAAATAAAAACAGAAAAACAAGTTGTAGCAGAACTTGAAGCTATAGCCAAAAGAGTATCCGAAATAAACGCTTCAGCTTTAGCGTTGGCTAAATCTCAAGGTTTGCCAACTACTGTTCCAAAAGAATGTACACCTACTGCAAAACAATGTCCTGCTGTAACTAATACTGCTACTAAATATGCAATAACCAAAGATGCAAGATTAGGTTACACGACTCTTTCTTCTGACCAATACAAGGCTATTAATACAAATATATATTCTACTTATTCTGGTCCTAATTCTGGGGCTTATAATAGTAATTCTATAAACCAAAATGCATTAAGTGGGCTATCTTATTCTCCAGGGTACTATCCATTCAAGAAACCTACAGTTGCAATTATTTTTAATGCAGACCGTTTTGACACAAACCCATCTAGATATACTTCTTCTTTGGTTGTGTATACAGATGATTCAACATTGTCAGTAAAGATGGATTCTCAACTTTCTACTCTTCAAAAAGGTGAGATATATGGAACAAATAATTTTAACCCAGGTCTTTTGACTTCTGCCGATGTTGGTAAGACTATAACTGTGACAGCATACAGTCCTTCATTCAAAGCAGGGGAAAGAGATAGTGATCAGTACTATACAAAATTAACTTGTACGATTCAGCCTGTTAGCTCTACTGATAGTAGTCGTTTAATCTGTGATAAATAATATGAACAAGTTTAAAATCACTCCTAAGATCGCTCTTATAATAGTACTAGTATTGATAACTATTGCGGGTATTGCTGTTTATTTTGCTTACAATAAAAAGACTCAAAGCAGTCCTGCTGTATCTGACAGCGGATTCCTTTCTTTCTTTGGTGGTAGAAAAGTAAAACCTAATGATGAATCTACTATTCCAGGTGTAATACCAAACCAAGATGGTAATACTGGTGGTCTAACTGGCGGACTAACTGCAGGAGGAGACACATCGGGGGATACATCTGGCGGAAATACTGCTGGAAATAACCAGAATGGTAAATTAACATTGCGCCCAATTGGTAATGGTAATCTTTCTCTTAATGACAATAATGGTGGTAATACTAATGTAAATGGCGGCAGTGGTGGAAGCGGCGGGTCAAATACAGGGGGCGGCAGTGCTGGCGGAAATACAGCAGGGGGTAACACTGGTTCTAATACTGGTGGTAATGGTATTCCTCAGATAGATTGTACTCCTCCTACATTGCCGTATACTCAGCCGCAGATAGAAGAACTAAAAGAATTAACTGCACGTTTCTATCGCATCTCTGCAAATCTACACACTGCATCTGATGTACAAAATGAAATCGATACTCAAAAGTCTTATTATGATTTGTATACACAAGCAACTGGTTATACAAAGCAGTGTTACAAAGAATTAGCTGATCCAGCTAATAAAAATAAAGCACAAAACGCTAGTGCTAAAAGTCATCCGTATATTACAGATAAAGTTTTGCAGCTAATAAGAAAATATGACCCTCGTGTAATAATTGCTGAAAAGACCGATGTTACAAAAATAAATAATGAAATTGCTTCTTTAAATGATAAATTAGCAATAGCTAATTCTCAAATATATTTCCTTGAAAATCTTTCAAGTAAGACTGATGCTCAAAATTTAAAACTAGCAGCTCTCAAGGAAGATATTAAAAGATACGCGTCAGATATAGATTATAAGAAAAATCAAAAATGGGCATTTCAAAATACTAAATTAGTTTTAATGTATTACGAAACACTGGGTTCATTCTTTGAAGAAGAAAACAAATACACGCTGCCAACAAGCTATAAAACAGATACTTATAACAATATTTTGGAATTAAAAGTCGCAAGACCAAATACTAACTCTCGTTATAATAAAATTTGGGCTTACACAGCTAAAATTATCGAAGATAGAGGCCAGCAAACCCAAGTTATAAGAGATATGTGGACAGTTGGTAGTGAATATTACAACTATAATCCACTAAAACCTTTGGCTCAAGATAAATTAGACCCTAGTCTAAATGATGCCCCTAATAGTGTAAATGGAGAGTCTCAAAGTTGGGTAAACCGCTTTAGATTAATAGAGACAGCCCTAAGAGTTTGGTAGTATAGAGCCTTTAAAAACAAGCCCCATAAGGTGGGCTTGTTTTTTTTGTAAAATATGCTACGATGATACTCATATGAATACAGGTAACATCGCTCTATCTCCAGTAGACTTGGCGTCTAGAAAAAAGCTTGATTTTGCATCAGGTGACACTGTTCGTGTTTGGACAAAAATTATGGAAAAAGGAAAGACTCGTCTTCAAGGTTTTGAAGGTCTTGTTCTTGCAAGAAAGCACGGAACTACTCAAGGTGCTACTTTTACAGTACGTAAAGTTAGTAACTCTGTAGGTGTAGAACGTATTTTCCCACTTTACACTCCACTTATCGATTCTATCGAAATAGTTAAAAAGGCTCGTACACGTCGTAGTAAGCTTTACTACATTCGTGAGAAAGCTGTTAAAGATGTTCGTAAGCGTCTTAAGAAAGCAAAGGTTACAGTAAACGAAGAAACTGAATCTGCTGAATAATAAAAATCTCTCCAGTAAAATGGAGAGATTTTTTTATTGAAAAAAATAAATACTCGTGTATAGTGTTGTGATGCACGGGTGGCGAAACCAAATAGACTATATGCACGTACTACCTTGAGGTTAAATATAGTATGGTTCAAATTTATGCATGTCATGCACGGGTGGCGAAACTGGTAGACGCACTACCTTGAGGTGGTAGCTCTCGAAAGGGATTGGAGGTTCAAGTCCTCTCTCGTGCACAAAATAAAAAAACAAAACATATTAACTATATGTTTTGTTTTTTTATTTTGCTATAATATTTGTAATGATAACACAACAAGTTGTAACTTATATTAAAGATCAATTAACTCGGGGGATGACTCGAGAAAAAATTCGTTCTAACTTGCTTTCAGCTGGTTGGGTGGCGACTGATATTGATCAAGCATTTTCTTTTGCCGAACCATCTGGTCAAAATGCTGCACTAAAAATAGCACCAGCTTTTGCTGTACCTGACGAAGTAAGAAAAGAATCTCCTGTAGATAAAGCAGCGATGTCTACTGCTAATGACAGTTTTACTATGCCTATTTTGAAAAAAGATAATCCTGTCTCACCAGAAATAAATCTAAATAGTTTTTCAAATGCAGCTAGCGCCGCTTCTACTCCTTCAGTAAGTAATATGCCTGCAGCTTCTATTGCTGCTGAATTAAATCAAAATAGTATGCCTGCAGTTAGTCCTGCTTCTAACCCAAATCCAGCAGGCCCTGCAGTAATGCCGATAATCTCTCCTTTGGCAAATCCTGGAATTAATACAATGCAAAGCCCGGTAAAAGAATCTCCAGTAGCTTCTAGTCCTGCAGTAAGTCCTGTAAAGACTGATATCGTTAGAACATTTAGTAATGAAGCTGTTTCTATTGCTCCTGCTAAATCCAGTAAATTCTTAAAAGCTATCGCTGTATTTTTAACTGTAGTTTTGGTTTTGGGTAACTTGTATCTTTGGATTGTTGTTTTTCCTGCAATAAATAAACTAAATACTCCTATTGCTGCTAATGATTCTGTTAATGCTAGTGTAAATGAAAATACTAATCAGCAAATTGCTAGAGATACTATTCCAAATGAGACGGTTGTAGAATCTGTAAAGACTGCTACTGTTTCTCCAGCAGAAGAACTTTCTGTTCCTGCTATGGATTTACAATCAAAAGCTTCTTTGTATTTCTCTAAGTACAATACATATGGCGGAGCAAGTATGGCTCTGGGCTCTTGCAATGCATCAGGTACAGTATTTTCTGACAATGCGGTGAAAAGTGCCATTGATAAATTAGCTAACGTCTCTGGCCGTGTACCGCAGTGTGCATTAATAGGGGATGATAAGCCCAGCTCTAAAGTTAGAACTGTTTCATATATTGTATATGTCCCAATGGAAGACGCAGGATTTTGTGTAGACTCTAGCGGTGCGGCAATAGTAGTATCTAAAACCCCAACTGGCCTAAACTGCGCATCTGGAATTTAAAGAATAAAAAACTCCCAAACGGGAGTTTTTTAATTGTGGGGGACTACTGGGAATCGAACCCAGATTGAAGGTTCCACAAACCTCAGTGTTAACCGTTACACCATAATCCCCATAAAACGCATGTAGCGTATATGGAATATAGCATAATTTTATTTTATTTCAAATAATTACATTTGTTGTGGTATAATTGTGAAATGCTCTCTTATTTCAAAAGAGTATTCTCACTTGATTATCGTTCGCTTGCAGCGCTTCGTATTTTTGTTGGGCTTACAATTTTTCTGGACTTGATCCAGCGCGCGCATTCTCTAACTGCTCATTATACCGACAACGGAGTTCTTTCTCGCACCGATTTGTTTCGTTTGTGGAACGAATCTGCATTTTGGTCTGTATATTATATAAACGGAACTTCGTTTTTTGTATCTGCTTTGTTTATCATTGCAGGTATTTTTGCTTTAATGATGCTGCTTGGGTATAGGACAAGACTTGCAACAGTTGTATCTTTTTTCTTACTCATCTCTCTTCATACAAGAAACCCGCTTGTTCTTCAGGGTGGGGATGTGGCATTGCGCGTAGTATTATTCTTTATGATGTTTTTGCCTTTAGGTAAAAGATTTTCATTAGATAATATTTTAGGTAGAGAGGAATCTCCTAAAGAATCAGAGCATTTTTCTTTGTATAGCTTTGCTTACGTTGTTCAATTTTTAATAATCTGGATTTTTACGGGATTTCTTAAAACTGGCGGGCCTTGGGTAACAAGCCATACTGCAGTATCTTTGGCTTTATCTTTAGATTCTTTTACTACAAACATTGGTAACTGGCTGCGCACTTTTCCGCACATGCTTCGTTATATTACAGTAGCGACTCTTTTAATAGAGAGATATGTTTTTGCTTTATTCTTTATTCCTTTTAAGAGAGACTGGGGTAGACTAATTGGTATAATTTTGTGTACAGCTCTGCTTATTGGGTTTAATGCTTCATTTAGACTGGGTCTTTTTGGGATGATAATGTTTTCTATCTCGCTTGGCCTACTGCCGGGTATGTTTTGGGATAAAATCATTAGACCTTTGCATTTGTTTTTGTCTAAAAAAAGCAGAATGGGTATGACTATTTTCTATGACGGGGACTGCGGTTTTTGTTCTCGAATGGCTCATACTGTGCGCGTAATACTTTTTTTACATCCTGATACTGTAATTCTAATGTCATCAGCCGACGCAAAGGCAAATACACTTATGCATTCAGCTCATTCATGGGTTGTACGCGACTACGCTGGCCGTAGCTACACTGGATTCCGAGCTTTAGTGTCTTTGATGCAGTCAGCATTTTTATACAGAATTGTTGCTCCAATATTTTTATTTAAACCAATTATTTATATAGGAGACATTGCTTACCAAATGGTTGCTCATAATCGGCCAATGACTTGTGCTGTTCCAGTTTTAGAAAAAAATAAAGACCTAGGTTCAAAAATATTTAGTAAATACGGCAGCGTCTTTGTATTCACTATTTTAATGTTCGTAATATCTTGGAACGTCTTAACCATTCCTAAATATTCTGGAAAACATAAGCCAGTAATTATAGAAAAAACATTGCTTGCTTTGCGTTTAGACCAAAAATGGAATATGTTTGCTCCGTATCCAAGTACTGAGGACGGTTTCTATGTTATTCCTGGGGTATTGCGTGATGGATCAGAGGTAAATGTATATACCGGAAGCACCGATATATCTTACGAAAAACCAAATATGCCTGCATGGACATACCAAGACCAGCGCTGGCAAAAATACATGATGAATATATGGCTCAAAGATTTTTCTAAATATAGGTTGCCGTATGGCCAGTATTTGTGTAGAAATTGGAACAAAGAAAATGCTTACGATAAAAACCTGATGACATTTAAGATAATTTATATGTTAGAGGTTACCGATGTGGATAGTTTAAAAGAAAAACCAGCAGAGTCTGTAACAATTTGGGATCATAAATGTTTTGAATAAAATAAAACCCCTACATAATGTAGGGGTTTTATTTACCTTTAAGCTTTGATTAGTCCAGCTTTACGCAATGTTGCGTATGCTCCGTTCTTGTTTATAGTGCGAAGACCTTTTGCAGATACTTCGATACGAACAGACTTTCCTAACTCAGGCACAAAGACCTTCTTCTTTTGAAGATTAGGGTATTGACGGCGTGAGCCTGTCGGTGTGAACTTTGTCGCACGAACACGGTTAGAATAACCGCCTGCTATGCGAGAAGTTTTTTTGGTGATTGCGCATGTTTTTGCCATATAAATATCTGTTCGAAATTACTTAGGCATGGTATCATGAAATATATGAATACGCAAGTCGACCAGCTTTTTTACCTTATTGTTCTTATTTTTTCTATCGTAATACACGAAATAGCTCATGGATACGCAGCTCTCCATTATGGGGACACTACAGCTAAAGATATGGGTCGTCTAACATTAAATCCTATTAAACATATAGACTTGTTCGGTTCTATTTTGGTGCCAATGTTTCTTTTTTTGACAGGATCTCCTTATATGGTTGGCTGGGCAAAGCCTGTACCTTATAACCCAATGAGATTAAATGACGAGAAAAAGGGTACACGTTTTGTAGCGCTAGCTGGAATATTAGCGAATTTATCTATTGTAGCTATTTTTACTATTATTGTTCGTTTGTTCGGCAGCAGTTTGTCAGAGCCTATGCTGCAAATTTCTCTTTTGATAATTATTGTGAACTTGATGCTTGCAATGTTTAATCTTTTGCCTGTTCCGCCACTCGACGGTTCTAAAATAGTTGCATCTTTCGGCAGTGCGAGATTTAGAGAGATTGTAGAGTATCCTCGTGGCCTAACTATGATTGGATTTTTTATTGTTGCTGTAATTTTGTGGCAATATCTTTCGCCACTTGTTTTTAAAATATACGCAGTGCTTGTTTAAACATATTCTTTCCATGTATACTTGTAATACATGAAGAGGTTTCTTTATTTATTTGTAATATTTTTTAGCATTACAGCAATTGCTTATGCTGCAAGTATTGGTGTTATCGACACTACTGATAAATACGCAAAAATTTTAGCTGGTCCATATGCTGGGACTCAAATAGATTTTCGTCCAAATGATACAGCTACTGTTCAGGCCGTAGAAGTAAGAGACGACCGTATCCGCGGATATGCTTGGGGTGAAGCTACTGGCTATATTGTTTTTTCTTGTGAAGATACAACATCAGGCTGCAGTGGAACTAACGGAAATTTTAAAGTCATTAACGATGGTAATGGTGTATTGTCTGGCTACGCTTGGGGCGCTGATACTGGCTGGATATCTTTTTCTTGTGCAAACTCTACATCTACTTGTGCGGGTGGCGCTGGGGCATGGGGGGTCACAATAACATCTGGAGAATTTTCTGGTTACGCTTGGTCTCAAAATTACGGATACATACAATTTGATTGCGGAATCGCAGGAGCGTGTCTTCGTACCGACTGGGCGCCTGGTGGCGGAACTACAACAACTACTACTGGCGGTAGCGGCGGGGGCTCTGGCGGCGGAACTAGTGGAGGCACTACTTCTACAGGAACTACCGGTACAACTACCGGAACCACAACTGGCACAACCACAGGAACCGATACTGGTACTACAACCGGTACAGACACAGGCACAACTACTGGCACAGATACTGGTACTACCACCGGCACTGATACTGGCACAACAACAGGTACAGACACAGGCACAACTACTGGCACAGATACTGGTACTACCACCGGCACTGATACTGGCGGGTCAGGCAGTGATACTGGTACTACCGGAGGAGATTCTTCTTCTGGAGGCAGTACTGGCGGGGATAGTTCTGGTGGATCCGGAGGAGGTTCTGGTTCTGGCGGCGGCGGCGGCGGTCTTAGCGGTATCTTTGGCGGCACGGGAATACTGGGCGATACTGGCGGAATCTTTAAGGAAATATCAGACAGTCCTACTTTTCAAAATGTTAAGAAAAGTGTAAACAAAGCTGCTAAGAATATTGCGAAAAAAGTTAGTGACCCTGTATTTATTGCCAAAGTCGAAGAAACAACAGCTACAGCTGTGCCTGTTGCCGGAGTTGCTGCGGGTGTAGCTACTACTTTAACTAGTCTTCTTTTTACTAATGCTGTTTCTCTTTCTGAAATATTGTTTATTCCATTGCGTATTTGGTCATTTATTTTACTATTGTTTGGGATCACACGAAAACCTTGGGGTATAGTGTATGACTCTTTGACCAAGCAGCCCATTGACCCAGCGTACGTAACACTAATTGATGTTGCTACTGGGGAAGAGGTCTCATCTTCTCTTACAGATATTAACGGGCGGTATGGTTTTGATAACGTTAAGAAGGGTAGGTATAAAATAGAAGCCAGTAAAACCCACTATAAATTCCCATCTAACTATCTTAAAGATACTTCTGCTGATGATATTTATGAAGATCTTTATTTTGGGCAGGAATTCGATGTTTTAGACGATGGAGCCTTGATTACAAAGAACATTCCTATCGACGCTGAATCTGTCGACTGGAACGAAGTAGCAAAGCGCGAGCAAAATCTAATGTCGTTTAACCCTATCAAGGAATCTCGATGGCAAAAGATAGCCCACTTTATATTTATTATTGGATTTTTGGGTTCTATTGCAATGGCTCTATACAAACCAACCAATATAAATAAGCTTTCTCTTGGCTTTTATGTATTTTCTGCAACGCTTATGTATGTATTACGTATACCAAGAATTCGAGCTCTTCTTTCTCATTCACATGCTTTAGTTATACAAATTATCGACCAAATGCCACTGCCTTTTGCCAAGGTAGAAATCAAAAACCCAGAAACAGGCGTTATCGTTACAAAACGTGTTACAAACCAAGACGGATTGTTCTATGCACTGCTTGAAAAAGGGGAATACAAGGTGGCAATTTCCAAACAAGAGAAGATTGGTGAATACGTCCAAGTCTTCGAATCCGAGCCTACTACAGTTAAAAAAGGCTTTATTAGTTCAAAATTTGAAGTCTAGCCCAAAACCCCCTAATTTTTAGGGGGTTTTACTTGACTTATGCAGAGCTTTAGTGTTAGGATAACTGCAACGGCACTCTTTAGGGCTTTTTTATTTTGCCCAAAAATCGAAAAAGAGGCCGATTTATTATTATTTTTTATTAAATTTCAGGTTTTTAACACACTTAATTGGGTCTGTACATAGCGAATGTTCTCGATCTATGTATGAACCCAAAAAATGATGGGTTAAAAGTCAAAAAAGCTATATGGCAGCAGAAGAATTTAATCGCGCAAAGCCACACGTAAACGTAGGTACAATTGGCCACGTTGACCACGGCAAAACAACACTAACAGCAGCTATTCTTACAGTTCTTAACCGTCAAGGTGGTGGTTACGGATCAAAGATGAAGTCAGTTGGAGATATTGACTCAGCTCCAGAAGAAAAGGCTCGTGGGATCACTATTGCTCTTTCTCACAACGAGTACGAAACTCCAAACCGTCACTATGCTCACATTGATGCTCCAGGTCACGCTGACTACATCAAAAACATGATCACTGGTG